>JBCCHR010000299.1:0-4239 GCA_039028655.1 Bacteroidota bacterium | reverse complement strand
CTCGTAGCCGGTTTCATTTTTGGCGTCCTGCCTTGCTTTAACGGATTGACCATCCCGTGCAAGCGGTTGAAAAGTTTAGGAAGTCGAGCCCGCTGTGCGACCAGGTAAGGTGCCTTTTTGGGCAGTTCCCGAAGATAAAATGTATTGCCAAATCGCCTGTTTAAGGCATTCTTCATCCGGTACAATCGCGGAAACAACGGAAACCTACCTGGATTGGCATACGCATCGAAAGTAGCCGCATCCAACTTCTCGAAATCTACTCCCAGGAACGCGCAGACGTCTCGTAAAACCAGCTCCGGACGCGCTACGAGGTCCTCGAAGATGATCACTTTGATACGGTGTTTCGGTAGGTACTTGTAATACTGCTCCAGCTGCTCCTTGTACAAACTGCGCTCCAGCACGGTCTTGGGCTGGTACTGGATCACATCCTCAAAGCATCGCGAGATCACCCCCGAGCGCACCAGGTGATGGTAATTGGAAAACGCCCTTTTGCTGGGATGGCGAAGCAGAAAGATCATCTTTATGTCTTCATCCTGCATAGCAATTCGCTGAGCGGCAAACCTGGAGGCCAGATAGGAAGTAGAATCTTCGCCCCTCACCTTCTCCTTGCCTGCCTCAAACTTAGCCGAATACCAATCCCAATAGGTAGGCGGATCGTCCTCCAGATTCTGAGCGGTCCACTGCTTGCTCCTGCGTTCGTAAAAATTGAAATCGTAATGCTGTAGTATATTATCAATATCGAAAAAGCCGATCTCCTCCTTCGGAATGAAGATGTCCGGATGGCGATCGAGCATGGCATGCAAGGTCGAAGTACCCGATTTCATGGCCCCTCCAATGATGAAGTGCGGCAATAAGGCGTCTTCCGGGGCTTTCCAATGATGGGTAACAGGGTTCATCTTCGTACTTATTCTTATTTAAACTGCAATTTGGAAATGCGATTTCGTCCGCTGGCAAAGGCCACGGTGTCGTTCACAAATTCGATGGCATAAAATCCTTCGCTGGATAATTCTATCCATTCCTCACCTTGGTCACTGCTGTACGAAATTCCTGGTGAGCCCACTGCAACCAATCCTTCTCCCTCGGTTCCGGGTACGAAAGACACGCTGGAACGATAGCCTGGTCCTTCCCCATTGCTCAGCAATTTCCAAGTCTTCCCACCATCGGTGGTGAGGGCCTTGTTCCCTTCGTTAAATTCTTTGTTTTCCCAATTGCCTCCAAAGATCACTCCCACTTGCTCGTCGTAGAAATCCACGCTGTAAATACCCGTCATAGTACCTCCTTGCAGTATGGGTGTTTCGAATACCGTCCATGTGTTTCCTTTGTCTTCGGAATAAAAAACGCGGGCCCGACGTCCTCCGCTCACGATCCATACTTTATCGTTCACCAAAGCAATATTGCTATTGCTGGCGGCGAAGGCAGCTTCCCCTTCTTCGGCCGGAGGTAGTATATCGCAGGACAGTTTCTGCCAGCTGTTTCCTCCGTCCCGGGTGACGATGACGGACAAACAACCTTCCGTAGGATCTCCCATGGCAATGCCCTCTTGGTCGTTCCAAAACGCCATGGCATCATAAAAGACCTTCTCTCCTTCTTCGGTGTATACTTCGACGATCTCTGTCGCCTCTTTTCCATCGAAGCCAATCTTATACAACACCCCGGGATTGGCAATACTCAATACAAAAACCGAGGTACTAGTACGCGCGATGGCCCTGAAATGTAACAGGGAATCCTCGTAACGAATGGCAGCCAGCTTGGGCACCTTATGATCCACCAACCCCACAATACCTGCATTGGCAGCAAACCAGACCCGATTCTCGTCCAGGGGGGCAATGGCCCTGATACTCAGGCTATCCTGATAAAAGTCTTCGATGATCACTCGGGAAAAAGGTTCCCGCCCGTCCGAGCAGGAAAAAAGGGTCACCAGTAGCAATAGTAAGCCGAATAGCCGCATAAAATAATTTTTTCAAATGTAATTAAAACAATTAATGAGAATACTACCTTTACGCCCAATTTTCTATTTATGAAGCTACACCGTAACCTGGTCTTTGCCACCATCGATTCCCTCCACCTGATCTTCAACGAAGGAAAACAGGCCGACAAAGTACTGAGGAGTACCCTTAAAAGGGACAAGCGATGGGGATCGAGAGACCGTAGCTTTATAGCAGAAACGACTTACGATATTGTTCGCTGGAAGCGATTGTATGCAGAAATTGCCGAAGTAAAGGAGCCGTTCTCAAGACCTAATCTATTTCGCCTTTTTACGGTCTGGGCCACATTAAGAGGCATCCAATTGCCCGACTGGCCGCAGTTCGAAGCTACACCCACCCGGAAGATCAAAGGTCGATTCGACGAGTTGTCCGGTGACCGAAAAGTACGAGAATCCATCCCCGATTGGTTGGATGAATTGGGTGCCAGGGAGTTGGGAGCACAATGGGATCGAGAATTGGCGGCATTGAACCAACAGGCTTCTGTTATCCTTCGTGCGAACACTTTGAGAACCGATTTAAAGGCGTTGCAGGCCGAACTGCTGGATGTCGGGATTGCCACCGAACGCATCGACGGTTGCCCGCACGGACTCCAACTCACGGAACGCACCAATGTATTTACCACAGAGGTATTTAAAAAAGGATGGTTTGAAGTGCAGGACGCATCTTCTCAAAAAGTTGCCCAATTACTCAATCCCGAACCCGGCATGCGCATCGTCGACGCCTGCGCCGGTGCAGGAGGCAAAAGCCTGCACATGGCGATGCTCATGGAAAACAAGGGGCAATTGATTGCCCTCGACATCTACCAGAATAAGCTGGCAGAGCTAAAAAGAAGAGCCAAGCGTGCGGGAGCGCACAATATTGAAACGCGCCTGATCGAATCGACTAAGACGATCAAAAAACTTATTGGAAAAGCGGATAAAGTCCTGATCGACGCGCCCTGCTCGGGACTGGGAGTGCTGCGAAGAAATCCGGACACCAAATGGAAACTGCGGCCTGAATTTCTGGATGAGATCCGAACAACGCAATTGCAATTACTCGATTCCTATTCGCGCATGGTAAAAGAAGGCGGTGCGCTCCTTTACGCCACCTGTTCCATCCTTCCTTCGGAAAACGAAGAGCAGGTACAGGCCTTTTTATCAAGGGAAACCGGTAAGGATTTTAAATTGGTTTCCGAAGAAAAGATAAGCCCGAGTGTTTCGGGATACGACGGTTTCTATATGGCTTTGCTACAACGAGCATAGGTAGCCCGTCCTGCTTCCGAAGAAGAAAACATCCTCCATAAAAAAAGCGCCCAATTAATGGACGCTTTCTTTTTTTGTTTTTGAATTCCTTATCTCACAAGGATCTTCTTGCTTGCTTTACGCGTACCGTTGGTTAATTCAACAATGTACACTCCGGCTGCCTGAGCGCTCATGTCTACCGTTGCTTTATAGCCATTCCCGTTGTTGGTCATGTCTCCAGATGCAACAGTTTGTCCTAGAACGTTCACCAAACGATAAGCAACATCTCCGTAGTCTACCGAGGTAGAATAGTTGATCTCGTATACTCTATCCGAGATTGGATAGATGAACAACTGCGTATCGGAGAAGGTATTGTCGTCGGTAGAAAGAGGATCTTGTCTGAAATCTTTCTCGAAACCATCATTTGGCGTGTATTCGTCACCGGATAGATCGGTTCTGGCCTCCACCGTGTAGGTAGTACCTGGCGCAGAAAGATCGATGGTTTGTGCGAAAGTAAATGTATCAGAACTATCGGGAGCCAAGGTACCTGTATAGGTTTCGGTGGCTACCGTAGAACCATCTACGATCAATTCGATGTCGAAGTTGGATTGAGAAGCGGTTCCGTAGTTGAACAAGGAAACCTCTACGGTTTCAGCATTGGTATACGGTCCTGCCAATCCTGGAGTTACAAAATTGTATACACCCACATCGTCTGTGTTGTCAGCGATGAACTTGAATGATGCGATCCGACTTCTCCACTGGTTGTTGTTCGGGAAGTACTCCGCAGTGTGCCAGAATGTTCTATTGTCGATATCCAGGGTCATCTGGGCATAGTCACCAAAACGGTTGGTGTTGGTCTGTACCCCGTTACCTTCGATAATAGAAGTTTCGGTTACGGTCATTTGACCCAGTGGGTCGTTCACAAGACGTCCTGTGTAACGAATTCCGGCTCTCAATGAAGAACTACCTACGTTGTAGGCCAAAGCGATGTTTCCTTCTTCGTCGATAGAGTTACTACCCATAAAACGGTTGTG
>JBCCHR010000298.1:0-4241 GCA_039028655.1 Bacteroidota bacterium | reverse complement strand
CTGGGTATCATAGGTAGTAAACCCAAGGGCTCTTCCTTCAGCCGCGGGGTGATTGCGAAACTGTGTGGTGAGCATCTTTTCCACCGAAGCACCACTTAGTATCTGGCGACCTTCCCAATTTCCTTCATTGAGCAGCATGCGCATGAAGTGAGACATATTGGTGCCGGTGGTCATCAACATGGAGGCAGGTCCGGTTTTCAAATACTCGAATTGGGTTTCCTCGTATTCCTTGTTGTAACCTTTTGCCAGTCGATCGTGAAATTGTTCCGGCTTGTCAAAAGAGGAGCTGGACATGTCCAGGGGTTTAAAAATTTGATCCTCGACATAGGCACTGTACGACTGTCCACTGGTTTTTTCGACCAGGTATCCGGCCAAGGCCATTCCATGATTGGAATAAGCGATCACCGATCCCGGTTCAAAAACAACTGAAGGCATACGTTTTGAAAGGTATTTTTCCAGGGGAGGGCGGTCTTGAGCCACTAAGCTTCGTCTTGCGATATTGCTTTGATCGAATCCGCCTGTGTGCGTGAGGAGATGGAAGAGGGTGACTGGCGTTTTGTAGGGGTTTTGAACAGATACATTATCAAGGTACGAAGTAATATCGGCCTCCATGTCGATCGCCTTGTGCTCTACTTGTTGAAGTGCGGCGATGGTGGTCACGATCTTGGAAAGTGATGCCACCCTAAAAACGGTATTGTTAGGATCGACGGGAGTTTTAGTGTCCCAATGGCTGTAGCCAAATCCCTGATTGTACACCAGAGAGTCGTTCATCACAATGGTTACCACGCCGCCGGGAATCTTATATGATTCCATGAGGGCAGGGAGTTCCTGTTCCAAATAGTAGATGGTTGCACCCAAGTCGGGAGAGCGTTCTTGAGCAGGTACGAGCTGGAACATCAGCAGTGCGAGAAGGATGGTTATGTGCTTCATGGCGTTCAGAATAAAAAATAAGAAACCCTGAAGTGCTATGGACCTCACTCCAGGGTTCTACAAAGGGTGGTTAGCTCCCTGTATGCGCCTGCCGGATGGCAGGCTGATTATTGGTTAAGTAGTGTTTGTTGAATTACATTTTGCGTACGCTTCCCGATGGGCCGTCCTTAACGGATACGGCTGTAGGATCTCCGTAGTAGCGAACGTCGCCACCGCTGGATGCTTTTCCTTCGATCTCTTCAAGTACGTTCACGGTTACATCGGCACCGCTTGACGCATTGGCTTTGCAATACTTTACTTCCAGGTCACGAGCTTTCAGGTCACTTCCGCTGGAGGCACTGGCCGTTAAGCGCTGAGCGCGACCGGATAATTTCATATCGGCCCCACTGCTGGTCTCGGCGTAAACTTCTTTAGCATTTATGTCCAATTCGAGGTCGGCACCGCTATTGCTTTCGAGGTTGAGTACTTCACTTTTTATTACTGAATTACTGATCACGTCGGCACCACTTGTGGCGTAAATGCCCGTAAGTTTCTTATAGGTAACGTGTACTTTCTTGGCTTTGGAACGTCCGATGTTCTCGGTGGTTCGAATATTGAGTCGGCCGTCTGAAATGTTGGTCTCGATCAGGGGAACGAGGTTCTCATCGGCTTCGACTACGATCTTGTATTCGTCGCCTTCGGTGAGATATACATCCACACCAGCGTTTCCTTTTACTTCGTCGAACTCACTGGATACCGAACGCTCTTCGGTGGTTACGTTTCCGTTTCCGTCTACTTGTCCGATATTGAAATCGAAATGACATGCAGTTACCGAAACTGCCATGATCAAAAGTGCTATAATTTTTGTTGCTTTCATTTTGGTTATTTTATGTGGCTGCTTCGGAGCAACCGATACCATTGGTGCCGGTTGCTCGGAATGGCCAGAATTTAGTTTCCTAAGTTATTATTTACTGAATCTGTGGAGACACTGTCTATTACAACATTGTTCTCTTCCACTTGGACGTTGTTTTCTTCCGTTTGGTTACCGTCGTCGATGTTAATTTCGATACGATCCTTGTTGATCTTCACAAAATTTCCATTACGGTCCTTCACATAAACTCCTTCATCCTCGTTGTCCCAATCATTTTCCCAGCTCTCGCTAGAGGAAGAACTTCCTTCGGGGCAATCCAGGCAACGCGTGCCACCGTCCTCGATCATGAGGTACTGCACCTCGTCACCATTGTGAAGGATGTCTCTATAATAGGAGTCGTTTCTGTGATAGCTATAAGTGTTATCATCCGCATAGAGAATGGTTCCGATAGGCAAATACACGATCACTTCCACTTCCTGGTCCCGATAGTTGTTCTCGATATCGGTGGTAAGATACCCATTGAGGCTCAGCGTCGAACCGTCGAAAGCGTAGTCGTAATCGATGGCTTCGGCTCGCTCTTTGGCCGATAAGTAATCCCGGCCGTCGGCGCGTTTCTCGATGAGGATACGACCTGTGGAATCGTTGGTGGATCTCACGATGAGACGTATATCGGTTGAGTAAAGGATCTTCTCGTTGTTCTCATTGTACTCTATATCCAATCTACCTCTGCGTCGTGCTGAATATTCGTACTGCGCATTCGATACCATTTGAATGGTAAGGGTGTCACCGGGCGTGATGTTCAACGTATTCTCGGTGCGAACCTCTCCATTGAAGGCGGTTTCCGTTGCCTGCCGGATCCCGAAGATCATGAGTCCGATGATGGACGCGATCCAAATTACGAACAAGGCGATCTTCGCGGGTGTACCTATAGATTTCAGATTGCTGATGAGCATCTTCAGTCCGAGGATGAACAAGGCAAAGAATGGGATACCTACGGCAAAGAGTGTAAGCATCGAAATGAGCCAGATAGGTGCATTTGTGGTATCCACCAATTGGTACCAATCCATGAGTTCTCCTTGTCCCCAGACTCCAAAGGAGCCTGCAGTGAACAACCCAACGATAAGTCCGATCAAGGTGGAGAGTGAAACAATAATTACAATTACACCGATAAATTTGACAAATATTTTGAGGAGTGTAAGAAGGACATTACCGAGCGTTTCGAAAAAACCAGTGGTACTGCTTTTTACTTTTTCGCCGTATTTGTCATAGTCTACGTTTTTTACTTTTTCGGAGACATTTTCATATCCTTCTTTAAACTTTTTTTCGATGTTGGAGATATTTATGGGTTCTCCGGTCATCTTTAATTTGTCGGATGTGGTGACTGCTGCCGGAACGATGATCCAGAACAGGATGTAGATCAGCACGAAGATCCCGCTCGAGAATATGGTGAACAATACCCAAAATAGGCGCACCCATACAGCGTCGATCCCCAGATAGTGACCAATCCCGGACGATACTCCGGCAACGATCTTGTTGTCTTCGTCTCTAAAGAGTTGTCGTTGTTTGGATCGTGGTCGTTGGCGAGGAGGTGCGTCGTCGAAGATCTCCTCATCTACCATATAGTCTTCGGGCTGCCCCATTACGGCAATTACCTCGTCCAGTTCTTTTATAGTCACTACCTGAGTGCTCCTTTCCAGTTTTTCAGAGAAAAGCTCAGCGATGCGTGCTTCAATATCTTTTATAATTTCGTCACTTCCCTGCGGGTCGCTCAAAGATTTTTTGATAGCAGCCAGATAGCGTTGTAGTTTTCCATAGGCATCTTCGTCGATGTGGAAAAATGTACCTGCTAGATTAATATTAACTGTCTTGTTCATTTTGTAGTTTTTTCGCTGGTTACTCTATTAACGGCCTGTTGCAGTTCGCTCCAGGTAGTGTTTAATTCTTTTAAAAATAACTTACCGGTTTCGGTGAGTAGGTAGTACTTGCGGGGTGGTCCGCCGGTAGATTCTTCCCAGCGGTAATTAAGCAACCCGGCGTTCTTAAGGCGGGTTAACAAGGGATAGATCGTTCCCTCTACCACAAGCATTTTTGCGTCTTTCAGGGTTTCCAGGATATCACTGGTATAGGCTTCTCCGTCCTTCAGGATAGAGAGAATGCAGTACTCCAGGACCCCTTTCCGCATTTGCGCTTTCGTGTTTTCAATTTTCATGTGTTCGTTTTTATTGATGAATTGAACTTACACCTACATACAGTTCTAGCTGCCCCCGGTAAGGGAGACGTAACTTCAACTTTGGTGTGACGTGCATTTTCATATAGCTGCTTTTTTAGTTCGTGAAAGGTATTCGTCTTTCGTAAGAATGTAATCGGGATTCAGGTCTTTCAACTCGTATCGCGACTCGATGGTTTGTGATGTGGTTGTGTTATCGGCTTTGGGCAGTTCCCCCGGTTGAGTGAGTTGCAG
>JBCCHR010000297.1:0-4248 GCA_039028655.1 Bacteroidota bacterium | reverse complement strand
TTGCCTTTTCGAGCTTATTGGCTGAACAGGGTGTCACGGTGCTTAACCAAACGCCATCATTCTTCAGAATTCTTCAGCAAAAAATACTACAAGATCCCAACTACGAAACCGGGATACGTTATATCATATTTGGTGGTGAAAAATTAAAGCCAGCCCAACTCAAGGGATGGAACGACCGTTACCCCAATTGCAAGCTCATCAATATGTATGGGATCACCGAGACTACGGTGCATGTTACTTATAAGGAAATTACACATCGGGAGATCGAAAGTGGTGTGAGTAATATCGGTATTCCGATTCCTACATTAGGAAGTATTATCCTGGATCCGGACCAAAAGCTTGTACCGAAGAACGTGGCCGGTGAATTATACATCTACGGAGGCGGTGTTGCCAGGGGGTATCTGAACCGTGACGAACTCACCGCCGATCGATTCATTATTCTCGACATCCCAAAAATTGGACATACAAAGTGTTATCGAACAGGCGATCTGGCCCGCATTCTCGACAATGGTGAATTAGAATATCTGGGCAGGATCGACACCCAAATTAAGATCCGGGGCTTCCGTATCGAGTTGGGCGAGATCGAGGCCGCAGTATTGTCGAAGGACAGTATCCGTGAGGCGGTGATCTTGGTAGAAACACAGGGAGACGACCATACACTCATTGCCTATTTTATTTCGGATGAGGAAGAAACCGTAGCCAGTATGCAGCAATACCTGTCGCACAAGCTACCTGAATACATGCACCCTTCCTATTTTGTGCAACTCAAGGCATTTCCACTAACGCCCAACGGGAAGTTGGATCGCAAAGCCCTGCCATCGCCTAACGAATTGGAGTTGGCAACCGGGGTTGAATATACGGCGCCACGTTCCGAAATGGAATTGCAGATCGCTCAGGTCTGGCAACAGGTCTTGCAGCGCAATAAAGTGGGTATCAACGACAGCTATTTTGCCTTGGGAGGCGATTCTATCAAGGCCATAAGTGTGATCATTGAAATGAATAAGATCTTGCCGGTGACCATTGGCGTGGCCGATCTTTACATGCATCCCACCATCGAAGAGATTGCCGATCACATCCTAAATATTGAACACTCGGAGCAGAGAAATGATCACTCCCAGGGATACGCACAGATCAAGGAACTCGAAGCGCGTATACTCGAAGAAGATAAAGATAAAGGGATGCTCCCTAGGCAGTTTGACGCTATTTACCCAATGGTACCCATTGAGGAAGGGATGATCTATTCGTCTTTGTTGCGACCGGAAGAACCCATTTATATTGATCGTTTTGTGTACAGCGTGGCTATTGAAGACATTGATATGCTTCGCAGGGCAATGAAACAGCTGATCGATCGTCATCCTATCCTGCGCAATCAATATTTTATGGAGCAGTTCAGTCAGCCCATCAAGGTAGTCCTCTCGGATGCCGAAGTGCCAATGACATTGCTGGATTTCTCGGAGTTACCTGACGACGAAGTGGATCAAAGGCTTACAAAGCTCAAGGAAGACGATCTGGCGTATCGATATACCTTCGACGGCCAGTTGTTGTACAACTTCAGGTTCGTACGGATTACCGGGCAACAGTATATCGTGGTTTGGAATTTCCACCACGCTATTTTGGACGGATGGTCCACTTCGGTTTTCATCCAGGAACTCACCGTGCTACTTTCCAATGCTGAAGAACGTCCACTGCCTGAGCTACCATACTCTTATATCGATTATTGCGCCGGAGTGCTGAGCAGAAAATCGTCGGAAGCAACCGCCGCTTATTGGCAAGCACATTTAGAGGGATATACACGAAACAAACTACCGTTCAACTTCAAAGGGGTGCGGATAGGAGAATCCATCGGGATGACCACGGTAACCCGCATTGTGGAAGAACCTGTGCTGCGCAAGCTGGAACAGCTCTCCGAGGAGTTTCAGGTGTCGTTCAAGGCCATTTGCCTGGCGGCCCATGCTTATTTAATGCGCATTATTTGTTCTGAAGAAGATGTGGTCACAGGAGTGGTATCCCACGAACGGCCCGAACTGGAACGCAGCGATCGCATCATGGGCTGTTTCCTGAATACGGTTCCCATGCGGATGGACTTCAGCAACATAAAAAATAGCAGCGCTCTGGTAAAGAAGGTCAATGAATACCTGATTGCCTCTAAGCAGCACGAAGTACATGTGAGTCATATCGCCCGATCGATAGGAGAGAAGGCCACCTTGGAGAATCCTATTTTTGATACCATTCTCAACTACACACATTTCCATGTGTACGAAGAGGCAGCCAGCGACTCGGGGATCGACAATGCCCAGGCCACGGTGGATGATGCGCTTATGGTATCGGACGAGATGACCAATACGCTCTTTGATGTGGAGGTGTCCCGACGTACCAACGGCCTGGAGCTACGGATTAAGTATGTGCCCGCTTTGTTTACCGCGGAAGATGCTCAGGCAGGATTGCAGCTCTTTGCCAATATCCTGGGGTTATTCATCGATAAAGGACCACTCACCCCACAATTGGTGATGGAAAAGGTAGAGTTTGATGAACTGGTCTACCAGCACAACAATACCGTGGTTGAAGAGGAGCAGAACGTGCTAATGCACGAGTTGTTTGAAGCACAATGCCTGGCCACGCCAAACAACACAGCACTTATCCAGGATGGACGAGAGCTAACGTATGAGGCGTTGAATATTCGATCCAATCAACTTGCCCATTACCTGAAAGAACAAGGAATTTCTTCGGAAATCAATGTAGGAGTGCTGTGCACGCGAAGTTTCGACATGATCATTGCCCTTTTTGGCATTTTGAAGGCGGGTGGCAGTTATGTGCCCATAGATCCGGACTATCCGATACAGCGACAGCAGTACATTGTTGAGAATTCGAAGGTAGACATCATCCTGACCAATCAGCCACAGGGATTGGAAGACACAATGGCTGAAAAACAATTCATCAATATTGCTCAACAACAGTGGGAGGGCAACGAGTGGAACCCTGAACCCGCTACACGAGGAGACCGCCTTGCATACACCATCTATACTTCTGGTTCCACCGGAAATCCGAAAGGAGTAATGATCGAGCACTACTCGGCTGTAAACCTGATCCGTTGGGTAAATGAGCGGTTCCAGATTTCTGAAAAGGACCGTATGTTGTTTATCACCTCGGTCTGTTTCGATCTTTCTGTCTATGATATCTTCGGAATGCTCGCCAGTGGTGGTTCAATCGTGATCGCGCGCAAAGAGGAAGTTCAAAATTTTGATCAATTGAAACAGCTCATGCTCAATGAGCGTATCACATTTTGGGATTCGGTGCCGACAACCTTTAATTATTTAGTGGACGAACTGGAAGAAGAGGAGAACGGTGCGTTGTTACCGGACCTAAGATTGGTGTTTATGAGCGGGGATTGGATCCCTGTAGCGTTGCCCGATCGCGCACGAAAGTTCTTTCCAAATGCCGAGATCATCAGTCTTGGCGGTGCTACCGAGGGTACGGTATGGTCCAATTACTTCCCCATTCAAAAGGTGGGAGCGCATTGGAGCAGTATTCCTTATGGGGTACCTATCAGGAATAACTTCTTTTATGTACTGGATGATCAGTTGTGCCCGGTACCCACAGGTACAGTAGGAGAGCTGTTCATCGGCGGAATTGGTGTGGCCAGGGGATACGACAATGACCTGAAAAAGACGAAAGCGGCCTTCATGCCTGATCCATTTAATAAAGAGATGGGCGGAAGAATGTACAAGACAGGAGACCTTGGGCGATGGATGCGCAACGGAAACATGGAATTCATTGGACGGAAGGACAACCAGGTGAAGATCAGAGGATTCCGTGTGGAATTGGGAGAGATCGAAAGTACGCTCACCAAACATGAAACCATCAAAGAGGCCATTGTAAGTGCGGTCCAAAATAGCAAGGGCCAGAACCAACTGTGTGCGTATCTCGTTGCTACGTCGGAATATGATAACGAATCGCTGAAAACCTATCTAAGAGACCGACTTCCGGACTACATGATACCTAGTTTTTACGTTTTGCTGGACGCTTTACCGCTCAACAGCAATGGTAAGATCGATCGCAAGGCACTGCCGGATGTTTCTCATGCACTCACAGCCGACAACGCCAAGTACGTGGCACCTTCCACCGAAACAGAGAAAAGGATCACTGCCATTGTGGAGCGGATCATTGATGAGAATGCGGTAAGCGTGGCTTCCAATTTCTTCGACCTGGGATTCAATTCCTTGTCTTTAATGAGAATGGCGAACGCTATTC
>JBCCHR010000296.1:0-4250 GCA_039028655.1 Bacteroidota bacterium | reverse complement strand
TTGGAGGCGAAGACAGGGCCACCCATTTTGCCAATACTGCCTATGGCCAGGGAGCGAGTATGGCATTACCTATATGGGGAATCTACATGAAAAAATGCTATGCCGATCCCGAACTGAATGTCTCCAAGGACAATTTTAGAAAACCCGGAAAGATCTCGATCGAGACCAACTGTGAGGAGTACAAGAAATCGAAGACCGATGACGGCGATGAACTCACCGGCGACGAGTTCGATTTTTAAAAGGCACTTTCTTTTTTCTTCGGAATACATTGCGGTTTCTTACCGCAGTTACCTCGCGTTGGGATGCAATGGGGGTCTGAAAAATTGCCCGAATTCTAGCCGATAAAATCCGTTTTTATCGTGGCAAATTCCGTATTTTTATTAAAATTTTGAGCGCATGATTACAAAAACGGTTCCTAATGTGGAAGCTGCCTGCGAAGGCGTGAAGGATCACATGACCTTTATGTTGGGAGGATT
Source organism: Bacteroidota bacterium (assembly GCA_039028655.1). Taxonomy (GTDB): domain Bacteria; phylum Bacteroidota; class Bacteroidia; order Flavobacteriales; family Flavobacteriaceae; genus Aureisphaera. Next base: position 3,774 of record JBCCHR010000296.1, on the reverse strand, counting down.
TGGCCTGAGCGGAATTCCGGAGAATTGTATCGCCCAATTGGCCGCATTGAATGTCAAGGGCGTTACCTGTATTTCAAACAATGCCGGGGTGGACGATTTTGGCCTGGGGTTGTTACTTCAAAAACACCAAATAAAAAAAATGATCTCCTCTTACGTGGGGGAGAATGCCGAGTTTGAACGACAAATGCTCAGCGGTGAACTGGAAGTGGAATTGATTCCGCAGGGAACATTGGCCCAACGATGCCGTGCTGCCCAGAGCGGCATTCCGGCGTTCTACACACCGGCGGGCTATGGTACCGAAGTGGCAGAAGGAAAAGAGGCCAGGGAGTTCAACGGAAAGATGCACATTATGGAACGCGCCTTTGATGCTGATTTTGGCTTTATCAAGGCCTGGAAGGGAGACACCGCAGGCAATCTTATTTTTCGTGGAAGCGCCAGAAACTTCAATCCCAATATGTGTGGAGCGGCCAAGATCACTGTGGCAGAGGTGGAAGAATTGGTGCCGGCAGGCACCCTCGACCCTAATGAGATCCACGTGCCGGGCATTTTCGTGCAGCGCATTTTTCAGGGAGAACGATACGAGAAAAGAATAGAAAACCTTACCGTAAGAAAACGAGACTAATGGCACTAAGCAAAGAACAGATCGCACAACGAATTGCCAGGGAAGTAAAGGACGGCTACTACGTGAACCTGGGTATCGGAATACCTACCCTGGTGGCCAATTTTGTACGAAACGATATTGAAGTGGAGTTTCAAAGTGAGAACGGTGTCCTGGGCATGGGTCCCTTCCCGTTCGAAGGTGAAGAAGACCCCGACCTTATCAATGCAGGGAAACAAACCATCACAGCCCTGCCGGGAGCCTCATTTTTCGATTCGGCCACTAGTTTTGCCATGATCCGTGGACAGCATGTGGATCTTACCATTCTTGGAGCGATGGAGGTGGCGCAGAATGGTGACATTGCCAATTGGAAGATTCCCGGGAAGATGGTAAAAGGCATGGGCGGCGCCATGGACCTGGTAGCCTCGGCCGAAAATATCATCGTGGCGATGATGCACACTAACAAGGCAGGTGCCTCTAAATTGCTCAAGGAATGCTCCCTACCGCTCACGGGTGTAAATTGTGTGAAGAAGGTGGTGACCAACCTGGCGGTACTTTCTATTGAGGACAACAAATTCAAACTTCTCGAAAGAGCGCCCGGGGTCTCCATAGAAGATATTCAAGCCGCCACTGAAGGCGATCTCATCGTCGAAGGCGACATCCCCGAAATGGAGTTTTAACGGCACCCATCCCATTACTTTTTTGATCTACCGCTCCGCGAAAGGGGAGTCTTGATGGCGATCCGATGGCATAAATGTTAAAAAATAGTGCATTTCATCGAATAATAACGCGTTTAAACGAAAATTTCAAAATAATTCTACACATTAGCAGTCCCCAATATGTATCAAGACTTAACCGACTTATGAAATCTAGCATTCAATCCCTAAAGGACACATTAAAGCTCTTACGCAACGTGTTCTATGTAGCCAAGAAAGTTTTTCTTTTAATGTAGTTTAAAGATAATTTACCCCAAATCTGCAACGATTCAGACAAAGGTAAGCCCGCTCTTTGTGAGGTTAGAGCGGGCATTTTTTTTGCCTAAATTTTAGGCTCCCGGTTTCCTTAAATTCCTTTTGGAATGGCGTCGATCAGCTTCTTTGTATATTCTTTGGTGGGATTGGCATAGATCTCGTCGGCGTCCCCTAATTCTTCAATTTTACCCTCTTTCATCACTACCAGCTGGTCCGCCATGTATTTTACTACTGCCAGATCGTGGGAAATGAATATATAGGTAAATCCGAAATCTTCCTTCAATTCGTTCAAGAGGTTAAGCACCTGTGCTTGCACAGAGATGTCGAGCGCCGAAACCGACTCGTCGCAAACCACCAGTTTGGGTTCCATGGCGATGGTTCGGGCAATCCCTACACGCTGGCGTTGCCCTCCCGACAGTTCGTGAGGATATCGTTGGAAGAAGGAGGTGTCAAGGCCTACGCGCTCCAACAGCTGTAGCGCCTTTTCCTTACGCTCTTTTTTAGAGGCACCAATCCCGTGTACTTTCATAGGCTCCATGAGTGCCTGACCAATAGGCAAGCGGGGATTCAACGAAGAATACGGGTCCTGAAAGATGAGTTGTATTTCTTTCCGCAGCAGTCGTAACTCTTCACTTGAAAGACGCGTGATGTCCTTTCCTCGATAGCGAACAGTTCCCCGACTGGCTTGTTGCAGCCCCAGGATGGTGGTTCCCAAGGTAGATTTCCCACAACCAGATTCGCCTACCAATCCAACCGTCTCCCCTTCAAAAACGGAAAAACTCACATCATCTACCGCCTTGACCACTTGTTTGGGTCTAAAGAGACCGGCATTGGCGTAGTAATATTTTTCGAGGTTGATCACTTCCAGCAACGGCTTACGCGTATATAATTTCTTATGGCGAAAGGCGCGCTGTTGAGGAGTGATCACTACGGGCTCAAAGCTATTGTCCTCCAGAGAGGCGATGGTAGGGAGTTGCTCCAGGCGTTGGTCCAGGGTAGGGCGTGACGCCAGAAGTGCTTTGGTGTATCGCTCCTTGGGTGTTTTAAAGATGGATCGTACCGGACCTTCCTCCACGATGGCCCCCTGATACATCACCAAAACGCGATCGGCAATCTCGGAAACGAGACTCAGGTCGTGTGAGATAAATATCAGGCTCATACCTGTTTCTTCCTGTAATTCCTTGAGTAGTTGCAGTATTTCTTTCTGAACGGTTACGTCCAGTGCGGTAGTGGGCTCGTCGGCAATCAATAACTTGGGCTTACAAGCGATGGCCATGGCAATCATCACGCGTTGCATTTGACCTCCACTTATTTGATGTGGATAGCTATCGTAAAGTTGATGCGGTCGTGGGAGTCGTACTTTTTCAAACAGCGATAGCGTTTCTTTTTTTGCTTCGGAAGCGGACAGCCCTTTGTGCAATCGCAGAATCTCCGAAACCTGTGCTCCGCATTTTTGGGAAGGGTTGAGCGCACTCATTGGTTCCTGGAAGATCATGGCAATCTCGTTTCCCCTCAATTTGCGAAGTTCCGAAGGCTTTAGAGCCACCAGATCCTGCCCTTCGAATAGTACGGTACCTGTGATCTGTGTTGTTTTCTTCGGAAGTAAGCCCATAATGGCCATCGAAGTCACTGATTTTCCTGATCCGGACTCCCCCACAACACCCAATATGGAGTTGGCGGGAACGTCGAATGATACCGACCGAACCACGGGTCTGGATGCGCTCTTTTTTCCGAAGGAAATAGAAAGATCATTGACCGATAAAAGCGCTTCTTTGGACATTCCTCCAAAGATAGGGTTTTCGGTGTTCATTCCTTAATGCGAACCGTCTGAAGCAAATTCGCTGATAGCCAAATCTTTGGCCCAATTGTTAATAAATTCTTAAAGCCGTTCAACGAATATAATTTGATATTTATTAAAAAAATCCGTACTTAGATGAATAATCATCAATAAAACATACAAAAAACCCATAATTGTTTAACGTTTTTACCGTAATCTTAAATAAAATGAAATAATTCATTTTACGGTTTTCGCGTTTTTCAGGGTTGAAAATGTGTGATTTATCGAACAATCAACCATCAAGCTTTCATGAGAAACCATCAATTCTTTTAGTTCTGAAGCCATCCATTTCGACTGAATCAGTCGTACCTGCGCTTCTCATTCGATCCCACCCTGATCCACTTCCCTTCCGGGGTGTTCCCCAAGTT
>JBCCHR010000295.1:0-4269 GCA_039028655.1 Bacteroidota bacterium | reverse complement strand
CCAAATATTGGTAACCCATAACTGGAATCCATCCAACGGAACCGGTGTATACAATGTCCAAGAAACCGGGGTATTTTACAACGCCGGTCAAAACCAGTGGATGGTATACAACGAGAGCGGTGCACCGATGGTGGTAAACTCATCTTACAATGTCTACATTGGTCAGGGAGCTGAAACCAGCTTGCACATTGCCGATATTGCCAATCAGGGATCCGTAGACTCGTATACGGTACTCAACAATCCAGATTTAAATGGGAATCCTAATGCACGGGTTTACATTCAAACGTACTACAATCCAAATTCCTTAAGAAACAACCATCCTTATGGAGTTTGGTACGATACCAATATTGATCGTTGGATTATTTATTCTGAAGACTTCGCCATGATTCCTTTGGACAGTGCATTCTTCTACGCCGTGAACCCGGAGAACACACAAACATTGACCCATCGTGCGGATGCAGGAAACATTAGTGGAAACTACACGATCATCGACCATCCATTGCTCAACAATAACCCGGATGGGATCGTGTTGATCACTCATAACTGGGGGGTTTCAGGTGCTTCCTCCAATGTGATCATGGACAAACCTGTTGGTGTTTGGTATACAGGTACCAACTGGGCCATCTTCACAGAAGATCTGAGCGCCATGCCCGTTGATATCGAATTCGATCTCATGATCTACGATCCATCGTTGAGCGTGGATGACGCTACCATCGAAGGGCTAACATACTTCCCTAACCCCGTACAAGACGTGATCGAGATCAACGCCAACACGGCCATCGAGAGCGTTACTGTATTTGATGTACTGGGAAGACAGGTAATGCAGCAAGAAGGAAGTATCAACAGCATGAAAGTAAACATGTCCGGATTAACTTCAGGTTCCTACCTGGCAAGAGTCGTGTCCGGCGACCAAGCACAAGTTATCAAGCTTATGAAGCAATAGGCTGATTTTTTTTCATATAGTTGGACCGCCCACAGATGTGGGCGGTTTTTTTGTGTTTCTTCTGAAATAGAACTAGTAGTTAAGCAGGGCTTGCACCGCGACCTTGACCTTTTCCACCGATGGGATCATGGTTTGCTCCAATACCGAATTCAAAGGAATAGCAGGCATGTTCTCGCTACCAATGATACGCACCGGGGCATCCAAATGTTGGAAGCACTCCTCCTGGATCTTGCCTTGCAGAGCCCGTGAAAAGCTGTTCTCGGAAGGTTCTTCAGTCACTACCAGACACTTGCCACACTTACGAACACTTTTAAACACCGTATCGTAGTCAAGCGGATGCAGCGTTCTCAGATCGACGATCTCGATCCGATCCTGCAAGCCAAGTTCTTCAGCGGCATTCACCGCCCAATGCACACCCATTCCATAGGTAATGATGGAAAGTGTTTCTTCATCCTCCTGCTTCCAGATTTCCCGAAGTACCCAGGCCTTGCCAAAGGGTAGTACGTAATCTTCGGCCGGTTCAACAGAAGTAGCTCCTTTGGTACCTGGCACCTTGCTCCAGTACAGGCCTTTGTGTTCAAAGATCACTACCGGATTAGGATCGTAGTAGGCTGCCTTCATCAGGCCTTTTAGATCGGCTCCGTTACTGGGATAAGCAATCTTCAAGCCGCGGATATTAGCCACAACGCTCTCCACAGAGGAGGAATGATAGGGACCTCCACTTCCATAGGCGCCTATGGGTACACGAAGGATCATGGATACCGGCCATTTGCCATTCGACAAATAACAACTGCGGCTCACCTCACTGAAGAGCTGATTCAATCCCGGCCAAATATAATCCGCAAACTGCACCTCAACAATTGGTTTGAGTCCTGCCGCACTCATCCCCACCGTCGATCCAACGATAAAGGCTTCCTGTATTGGGGTATTAAAAACTCGGTGGTCCCCAAAGGTCTCTGCCAGGGTGGCTGCCTCGCGAAAAACACCTCCTAATCGGGCACCTACATCCTGTCCGTAGAGCAAACATTCCCTGTGCTTTGCCATTAACTCCTTAATAGCAAACAGGGCGCAATCCACCATCACTACCTTGTCGGCTCCTTCGGGCTCTCGTTCCCCAACTTCCTCGGTAATAGGTGTGGGAGCAAAGTCGTGAGTAAACAGATCTTCGGGTTTTGGATCCTCGGCTTGCAAGGCCTTATCAAGGCTCTCACGCACCCGATCTATTTGTTCATTCTCGATGTCTTGCAGGGCCTCTTCGGTGAATCCATGCGCCTTCATCAGCTCCTTCAATTTGGGGTACGGATCCCGACTACGAGCCTCCTCCAGATCGTCTCGGTACCATTCCATCCGCACTCCCGAAGTGTGGTGATTGAGCAATGGAACACGAGCATGGATGAGGAAAGGGCGTCGCTCTTTCCTAATTTTTTCGATCACGGATTGTACCGTAAGGTAACTCTCTTCAAAGTTGGTTCCATCAATGGTAACCGCTTCCAGGCCGTAGAAACCATCGGCATATTCATAGGCGTTCTGCGCACGTGTTTCGGCCGCATTTGCCGAGATGTCCCAGCCGTTATCTTGCACCAAATACAATATAGGCAGCTGTTTTAGTGCCGCCATTTGGAATGCTTCGGCTACCTCACCTTCGGTCACCGAGGCATCACCCAAAGAGCAAACCACCACCGGAAGTTCGCCTTCATCCGACGTAGAGATCCCTTCTGATTCAGCATAAGAAAAACCAAGGGCCACACCTGTAGCAGGGATCGCCTGCATACCCGTGGCACTGCTTTGATGAGGAATCTTGGGCTTGTCGTCATCCCGCAGACTGGGATGGCTGTAATAAGTGCGTCCTCCAGAGAACGGATCATCCTTTTTGGCCAATACCTGTAACATCAACTCATAGGGCTGCATCCCGATCGACAACAGCATGCAATCATCACGGTAATACGGAAAAACGTAGTCCTGTGGCTTTAGCTGCATTCCGATAGCCGTTTGGATCACCTCATGTCCTCGAGAAGTGGCATGCACATACTTGGACACCACCTTAAAGTTCTCTTCGTAGAGAAAGGTCATCGCCTTGGCGGTCACCAGGTTTACAAAGCCTTCCTGCAGCGTCGCCTTGGTTAGCTTCGAGCTATTTAAATCTTGCGTTTGTTCTTTGATCATGCTTATACTACTGCTAGCATCCAGCCAAATTTGTCTTCGGCCTTACCGGTTTTTATGGCATCCAGCCTGTTATTTATTTTCAGCCCAATCGGGCTTTCGTCACTCACGTGAATTGTTGCTTCTCCCCATCCTATTTCCTGGATATACGCGATCCCTACTGCCGTGCCCGTTCCGAAGGCTTCTTCGAGCGTCCCGTTCTTTGAGGCTTCTTCAATCTCATGGATCGAAATGCGTCGTTCGGTTACTTCAAAGCCTTCATCACGCAACAGATCGATCACGCTCATTCGGGTGATCCCGTCCAGGATGGCTCCGTCCTTCTCAGGAGTAATGAACTTACCATCGATCTTAAAAAAGATATTCATGGTTCCTACCTCCTGAATGTACTTATGCTCTATCGCATCCAACCACAATACCTGGTTGTAGCCTTTCTCTTTGGCGATCTCTGTAGGTCGGATGGCTGCTGCGTAGTTTCCGGCAGCTTTCGCCTCACCGGTACCGCCATCGGCAGCACGGATATACTGCTGCTCGGCATACAGCTTGATTCGGGACCTGAAAAAAGGACCCGCCGGCGACGCAATAATGATGAATTTATAACTGGTTGCCGCCCGCATACCAATAAACGGTTCGTCGGCATACATGAATGGTCGCAGGTACAGGGCACTTCCGTCTTTTGGAGGTATCCAACTACGCTCCAAACTCACCAGCTGTTTGAGTCCTTCAACGAACAAGGATTCCGGAAAATCGGGCATCCCCAATCTACGGGCACTAAAATTGAGTCGAGCGGCATTCTTTTCGGGTCTGAATAACTGCGGAACACCCTCACTGTCGATGGTCGCCTTCATCCCTTCAAAAATGGCCTGTCCGTAATGCAAGGCCATGGCTGCAGGATGTGTAGGAATAAGTCCGAGCGGTTCGATTCGCGGCGATCTCCATTGCCCATCCACATAATCGCAAATAAACATATGGTCGGTAAAGGTCCGGCCCAAGGGAATGTTCCCAAAATCCAGTTCATCCACTCGAGAACTACTGGCTTTATTGATCTTTATATTTTCTGAAATGATCATATCTTTCTTTTAATGTCAAATTGTTCCATGGTATCGGCCACCTGCCTCAAAAACGAACCGGCAAGGTACCCGTCTACGATCCGATGATCAAATGAGAGT
>JBCCHR010000294.1:0-4271 GCA_039028655.1 Bacteroidota bacterium | reverse complement strand
GGGAGTAATAATTTTTTCATAAAGTAGGTTATTATGTTGCCAAATATATTGAATACATTGGTTTTCTTTCCTAATTTTGCAAAAAAAAGTGCCAAATGCCTCAATTTAACATTTCGGTTCAACCCACTAACAACGAGAATATTGTAAAATTTATTGCAAATTCGTTCCTCACGCAGGCTAATAGTTTCGAATTCAATAACATAGATGACGCTGCGCCCAGTCCGATCGCCCAGCAACTTTTCTATCTTCCATTTGTTAAAACCGTGTATATTTCTCAGAATTTCATTGCCATTGAGAAATACAATATTGTGGAATGGAATGACGTCCAGGAAGAGGTGGCCCAGTCCATCGTGGACTACCTGAATAGCGGAGAGCCAGTCATCAAGGAAGCAGAAGTAAAAAAGAAGATACCGGTGACGGTATACGCGGAGAGCACGCCCAATCCGGCGGTTTTGAAATTTGTGGCCAACAAACCACTGGCAACGGGTAGCTTTGAGTTCAAATCTATCGATGACACCCAGTTTGCCCCATTACCACAGGCTTTATTTGGTTTTCCATTTGTAAAAGAAGTGTTTATTAGCGATAACTACGTATCGGTCGCCAAGTACAACATGGCCGAATGGCAGGACATTTCTATGGAACTCCGCGAATTTATTCGGAGTTATATTGAAGATGGTAAGACCATTCTCAAGGACGAAATACTCGAACAATATCAAACCTCTGACGGAACTTCGACCCAGGACGCAAGAAATTCCGAAGAAAAAACAACAAGAGCCCCTTTTACAGACGTTGAGAAGGAAATTGTTGCCATTCTTGATGAATATATCAAACCGGCGGTAGCCAGTGATGGGGGGAACATTGCCTTTGACAGCTTTAACGAAGAGACCAAAACGGTTCGTGTGGTGCTGCAAGGAGCCTGCAGCGGATGTCCGTCCTCCACCTTGACCCTAAAGAACGGTATCGAGACCATGCTCAGGGAAATGCTTCAGGGCAGGGTGACCACCGTGGAGGCCATCAATGGATAGCCAGAGCTTTCGAACCTAATTTCTTGCTTTATTTACGTATCTTTAATACTCATTCAAAATTTTATAAGTAATGGGAGTATTAAAAGTAATTGAAGTGCTGGCCAATTCTAACGAAAGTTGGGAAGATGCCACCAAAAATGCGGTAAAACATGCCTCTAAAAGTGTGAAACAGATTCGCTCGGTCTACGTAAACGAGCAGAGTGCTGTAGTAGATGGCGACGACATTACCGAATATCGGGTGAATGTAAAAATTACCTTCGAGGTAAAGTAACCCTACGTTAATCTTATTTATGAATACGCTTTTGGTAAATCAAAAGCGTATTTTTGTTTTCCATTCGATTGAACTATGTTACGATTTGTACCTATCGTTTTCTTTGCAACGCTGTTGGTTGCCTGTAACCCATCTAAAAATGAAGCCGTGAGTGAGCACGAATACACCAACGATCTGATCCATGAAACGAGTCCCTATTTGCTGCAACACGCGCACAATCCGGTAAACTGGAAAGGCTGGGGAGACGAAGCTCTTGCACTTGCCGAGGAACAAAACAAGTTGGTGATCGTGAGTATTGGATACGCAGCCTGCCACTGGTGCCATGTAATGGAACGGGAGAGTTTTGAGGATTCCATTGTGGCCACAGTAATGAACAAGAACTTCGTTTCTGTAAAAGTGGATCGGGAAGAACGACCTGATGTGGACCAAGTGTACATCAATGCAGTGCAGTTGATGACCGGACGAGCCGGTTGGCCCTTGAACGTGATCACCCTTCCGGATGGGCGACCCATTTGGGGCGGCACCTACTTTCAGAAACACGAATGGATACAGGCCATTCAACAGATCGATTCGCTCTATAAAAACAGTCCTCAAAAACTGATCGATTATGCCGACCGCCTTGAAGAAGGCATTAAGAGTATGGATCTGATCACTCTTAACACCAGCGACGTGGACTTTGGCAGCTACGACACCGAACCACTCATAGCCAAGTTAAAGAACAGTTTCGACACTCGCCTGGGCGGAACTCGCAGGGCACCCAAGTTCATGATGCCGAACAATGTTGCGTATTGGATGAGAGCGGCTATTCGCAACGACGACCAGGAAATGATGGACCAGGTTACCTTAACACTCGACCAAATGGCCTATGGAGGTGTGTACGATCATGTGGGTGGGGGATTTGCGCGCTACAGCGTAGATGAACGATGGCACGTGCCTCATTTCGAGAAAATGCTCTACGACAACGCCCAACTGGTAAGTTTATACAGCGAGGCCTATGCCACCACCAAAAATCCTTTGTATAAGGAAGTCGTGGAAGAAACCCTTGCCTTTATCAAGAGAGAAATGACTTCTTCGGAAGGTGCCTTTTACTCCTCACTGGATGCTGACAGTGAAACAGCCTCCGGCGAATTGGAGGAAGGTGCCTATTACATTTATACCAGGGAGGAGCTTCAGCAACTGTTGCAGGATGATTTTAACCTGTTCGCTGCTTATTATAATGTGAATGATTTCGGATTATGGGCCGAAGAGGAGAAATACGTGCTCATCAGGGATCAGAGTGATGCCGAGATCATGGAAGAACATTCGGTATCAGCCGAAGTGCTTCAGCAGAAAAAAAACACCTGGAAATCGATGCTGCTGGATTATCGAAATGAGCGACCAAAACCCCGATTGGACGACAAAACACTTACCTCCTGGAACGCATTGATGGTTAAGGGTTATGTAGATGCCTACAAGGTTTTTCAAGATGAGCGTTATTTGGAGGCCGCTTTGACGAATGCAAATTTCTTATTGGAGAAACAATTGCAACCCGATGGAGCATTGTACCACAGTTACAAGGATGGCGTGAGTACCATCAACGGATACCTCGAAGATATTTCGGCCGTGACCAGTGCTCTGATCGCGCTCTATGAAGTAACCCTGGACGAGCAATTCCTGACTGCGGCCAGGAAGATCACCGATTATGCCTTTGAGTATTTCTTTGATCCGGACTCCAGCATGTTCTACTTCACGTCAAGTAAAGACAGTCAGATCGTAACTCGAACCGTGGAGTACCGCGATAATGTGATTCCTGCTTCCAATTCGATCATGGCCAAGAACCTGTTCGTGCTGGCTCATCATTTTGATGATCAGCGATACGCCGAAACTGCTACACAGATGCTCAAGAATATACAGGCCGAGATGGAACAGTACCCCGGAAGTTTTACCAATTGGCTGGACTTACTGGCCAATTACCAGAGTCAGTTCTACGAGATCGTCGTCGTGGGCGATGACGCTGTGGGTATGGTCAAGGAGTTCAATAAGATGTACTTTCCCGGTAAGATGATGGCAGGAAGTACGGGACCTAATACTGAGCTCCCTTTACTGAAAGGCAGGCATCTCGAAGGCAAGACCTACATTTACGTTTGTGTGAACAATACCTGCAAGCTTCCGGTGACGGAGTATGAAGCTGCATTGCAGTTGATCGATTAGATGATTTTTCTTTAACGAAGAATTAACGTAGCTAATCTCATGATTTCCTCATTTTTAACAATTACGGGTTGCTATATTTAATATATTCGCTGCGCCCTAGCGAGAGGCGCACTGTGATTGCTCGGGATTTATAAATCACGCCTCCCATTGTTTTTGTTTGACCCGTGGTTGCCATAATTTTGGCACTCATCCTTTTAAAATTACCATTTACTATGAATAAGTTCCTATCGCTTTCTATGTTCGCATTGTTGTTTCTGTCATTTACTACAGCGTTTGCACAGCAACGGATGGATGAAGAAGATTCCAGCATGTACTTGAGCAACAAACCCATTACCATAGTAGCTGCCGAGCAAAACTATGCAGGATCTGCCTATGAGAACGAGGAGTTTGTAAATGGATATGTATTCAAGGATGGGAAGATCCTGGCAAGCAATGTGGCCCTGCGATACAATGCAAAGCGTGATGAGGTGGAAGTTAAACCCACTATTTCGTCTCCAGACGCCAATGCACGTGTGATGGTAAAAAACAGTGATATTTACATCAAGATCCTCAACAAAGCGTTTGTGTATTCGCCTAAACAAGAAGGTATCGAAAAGGCGGGCTATTTCATCGTGCTTCACGAGGGAGACCACTACGCACTTTACAAGAAGATCTCGAAAAAATTCTACGAGGGGAAAGAGTCGGTCAACTCGATCACAAGAGACACTCCTCCCTCCTACCGAAATGTGGAGACTTACTTCCTGGTAGATAAGGAAAACGGCAACTTTACGTTATTTCCGAAGTCG
>JBCCHR010000293.1:0-4300 GCA_039028655.1 Bacteroidota bacterium | reverse complement strand
GAGGATAGGCGGACATATCAATATCATAATCGGCGTAATACTCCTGCACGCACACTACATCCGGTTGTTCATCTTTGAGCAATTGGACAAACTCTTGGGTGATCTTCTTTTCTGAAGGATGTTCCTCGTACGCATTAAAAAGTCGCACATTGTACGTGAGTACCGAAAGGGTCTTTGGGTAGGCGTCGGGGTCTGCTTCCGAAGAGATCTCAAAGAACGGATTGAAATGAAAATAAGCCACCACCAGCACCACCAGCGACAGCAGGAATTGGCGTTTCAATCGAATGAGCCAATAGACCACGAACAATATATTGATCAACAGCAAAGGAGAAACTGCCAAACTAAGTAACGAAAGTGTGGGAAAAGTAGAAGGCCTCAAATATGGGAGAATGAAGGAGACCAATAACAACAGGGCCGCTATCATATTCAGTCCATAGATAAGTTTCCCCAAAAACCTGAGTCTCTTCAAAACAGTATGCTGCTATTGGTTAGTCGTCTTTTCCAGCCTTGAACAAATAATCTTTCTCGGCTTTGGTCAGGCTGTCGTAGCCACTTTTACCGATCTTGTCCAAAATGCCGTCCACCTTTTGCTGGTGTTCGCTTTTTGTTGTCTTCCCATTAGAACGTCGGGATTCGAATTGTGTTGTCTTGTTGCGATGTACTTTTTTGAAGGGTTTCGATTTCTTCGACTTGAACAACCCTGCAACACCTTCCATCAATTTTTCGAACCAGCTTCCAATATCGTTGCCTTTTGCCAATTGCTTCGCATACACAAATCCAAACAGGGCACCCCCCAAATGGGCCAGCATACCGCCCGGATTCTGCCCTGTTACCAAACGGAACACATCAAACACCACGAAGAAAACAGCGATGTGCCAGAGTTTGATATTCCACCGAATCAATCGTATCTCAGTATAGGGTGCGTAGGTGGCAATGAACAACAAAACAGCCATGACTGCCCCGGAGGCGCCTCCCAAAGGAAGCTGCGGGGAAGCAGCAGGGAGCCAGTCGTTGGCAATTAAAAAGAGTCCGCCTCCTGCCATGGCACCCAACAAATAAATCGTGAGAAAACGGCGCTCCGTAAACAAGTTAAGGACATACGCTCCGATCATGTACAATACAAACATATTCATACCCACATGCCAGATCCCCGAATGGAGGAAACTATAGGTGAGGATGGACCACGGCTGCTCAATAAAATCGAAGAACTCAAATGGCAGCAACAGGTGCGATTCCAAAGAAAACCCATTCCCCGGAGCCATCGCGAATATCCTGAATAGGATGAACACCACCACATTGATGACGATGAGCTTGACTATTATGCTCGAATTCCTGATCTTATTTGTGATATTGTTTGTCGCCATACTTAATCCCAACGCCTGTCGTTAAAACTGTTCTTTTTCCAATAATAGGCCATGATAAACCCGAATAGCGCACCACCTAAATGCGCCCAATGCGCAATTCCCTGGCCAAACAAGGAGATTCCGGTAAGGCCTGAGAACAAGTCCATCAACAAAAGCACAGGAATAAAGTACTTAGCCTTGATGGGAATAGGCAGGAAGATAAGCATGAGTTCCACGTTGGGATACAGCAGCCCGAACGCCACCAGGATACCGTAGACGGCACCAGAGGCACCCAATGCACTAACTTTATATGCACTCGTCATCTGGCTCCATTTGTCACCATCCATTCCATCGATATTCAGCACTTGGTATCCTCCCGTAGGATTGGATTGCCACTGCCGCCAGATTTCTTCAATCTGTTGAACGATCTCGGCTTGGCTTAGTCCGGCCGAAGAGAGGATATCGTATCCAACCTGAAAATGATAATAATTAACCAACGTATGAATGAGCGCGGCGCCCAGTCCTGCCGAAAAATAAAAGAACAGAAACTTGGTCCTGCCCCATTGGGCCTCCAGAGGAGATCCAAACATGTACAGCCCGAACATATTCAGCAAAATATGTCCAAACCCTCCATGCATGAACATGTGGGTAACTGGCTGCCAGAACCTGAAATTGGGATTCTCGTAATAGTAGAGTGAGAACAAATTATCGAATACACCCGGCATCGCCAGCTTTCCTACGAAGAAAAGTGCGTTAATGATGATCAGGTGCTTAACCGTATTGGTGATCCTTCCCATTTACTTGAATTTTTTATCGAGATCACTTGCTTCCAATGTCACCAGAACAGGACGATTATCCGGCGAAACGCTGGGCTCCTTACAGGCAAACAATTGGTGAATCAAGTGCTCCTGGGCTTCCAGTGCAAGCGGTGTGCCACTCTTAATTGCCAGACTTTTTGCCAGTGACTTCGCCAAAACGTCATTCTGGCTAAATCCGGCATCAGGGACCTCATGTTCCAGATCGCTTACCAATTCGTTAAGGATCGTTTCCACGCTGCTCTCAACAACACTGGCCGGGATCCCACTTATTTCGACCGCTTCTCCTTCCAGTTCGGCAAAGACGAACCCGGTGTGTTCCAATTGTTCCTTGATCGACTGCAGCAAACCAACGCGCGGCTTGGTAAAGGTGAATCGCAGTGGAAATAGCAACTGCTGGCTCAGGGCTTCTTTCAAGGTCATATTTTTTAGCAACTCTTCATAGAGTACCCGTTGGTGTGCCAAATGTTGATGGATAACCATCATCCCGCTCTTGATGGTACTTACGATGTATTTATTCTGAATTTGAAAGGTAACCGAACCGGGTGCCTGCGCCTCTTCAGCAAACAGACTGCCCGTTACTTCTTCACTCTCCACTTGTAGGCCCTCCAGAGGTAATGCTGCTGAACCTTCTTCCTGCCCGGAAATTTCCAGATCATCTTTGAGTCCGACGTACAACGACTCCCACGCTCCTTCTCTTTGGGTTCTCTTCGGATAATTCACACGTCCGCTTCCTTGCTTTTGTTCCTCCCGGAAGGGGTTAAAGCTTCGATCTACCTCGATGGTGGGTGCCACTGGCGATTTCTTGTTGTAATCATAGGGCGTTTCAAACTGTGTATCCTTATTGAAATCGAGCACCGGCGCAATACTAAACTGCCCGAGACTGTGCTTGATCGCCGCCCTGAGCATGGCATAAATGGTGTGCTCGTCGTCGAACTTTATTTCCGTTTTGGTGGGATGGATGTTGATATCGATCGAATTGGGCGCCACGTCGAGAAACAAAAAATAACCCGGATGCGTCCCATCCTTGATCAGACCTTCAAAGGCCGAGGCGACGGCGTGATGCAGATAGGGACTTTTGATAAAACGGTTGTTCACAAAAAAGAACTGCTCTCCCCTGCTTTTACGCGAAAACTGGGGTTTTAGTACAAAGCCATCCACTTTCACGATTTCGGTTTCTTCGGAAACGGGAACCAACTTTTCATTGGACTTACTTCCGAAGATATTCACAATGCGCTGGCGCAAATTACTAGCCGGTAGATTGAATACGTCGCTCCCGTTATGTATCATGACACACTCTACCTGGGGATGGGCCAATGCCACCCGATGGAATTCATCGATGATGTGCCGGGTTTCCACAGGATTGCTCTTCAAGAAATTGCGTCGTGCCGGTATGTTATAAAAGAGGTTTTTTACTGAAATGATCGATCCCTTTGGGGTCACTGTTGCTTCTTGAGAGATCACCTCGCTCCCTTCGATGACCAGTTGCGTTCCTATATCGGTCGTTTCCGACTGGGTTCTCATTTCCACATGGGCAATCGCCGCGATCGAGGCAAGTGCCTCTCCTCTGAAACCCTTCGTGTGGAGATTAAAGAGGTCTTCGGCCGATTTGATCTTCGAGGTCGCATGTCGCTCAAAGGCCAGACGGGCGTCGGTCTCACTCATACCCATCCCGTTATCAATGACCTGGATCAAGGTCTTACCGGCATCCTTGAGCACCAGTTTTATTTGAGACGCCCCAGCGTCTATAGCATTCTCAAGCAGTTCTTTTACTACCGATGCGGGTCGTTGTACCACTTCCCCGGCTGCGATTTGATTCGCAACGTGATCGGGTAATAACTGAATGATGTCTGCCATTGAGTATTTAACTGAATATGGTGAGGTCGAAATCGATAAACCAAAGGAACAACAAGATCAGGATGGCCGCAATAATAAGTACGGTTTTGTTGAACTCCACATTGTTCCTGTTTCGCTTGTCAAGCCTGGCCTGATGCCAATTGGCCGCGAAATCATTTTTGTTGTGCGTCTCGTTATAGGCGTCCAGACGGGTGGGAAACTGACTTTCGTCTATGTCTTCCTTCCCTTTGTAATAACGCGGTGTATAATTGAACCGGTTATTGGTTTTCAATTTCTTTATTATTG
>JBCCHR010000292.1:0-4311 GCA_039028655.1 Bacteroidota bacterium | reverse complement strand
GGCGATCGCCTTTTACGAAGCGTTGTTTTCCTGGAATATGAAAGAGCGCGACAAAGATTGTTATGATGTATACAATTCCCAAGCAGCGCCCATCGCCCAAATCTATGAGGTTTCCAATCAATGGAAAGGCAAATACGAATACTGGGTTTGTGTTTTTGGGGTGAAAGACGTGCAAAAGACCCTGAAGATGATTGAAGCCAATGGCGGACAATTTATTTTCGACGAAGGCAACCGTATCCTATGCTCGGATGGAACGGAGGCGTTTTTCTATATTCAGAATATATAACCCGGGCTCAATCCATAAATCAAAATCTATGAAATACACATGGCTTGCGCTAAAAAGCGCATTGGTAATCGTCGTGCTGGCAGGAGCTGCGCACTACTTCAGTTCCGTCGCAATTGAGCAACCAGAAACCACAACCACAGAAATGGTCGTTCCTGTTTCTTCGGAAACGGTCGAGGCCGAAACCGACTTCTTGGAAGGCCTCTGGAAGGTAAGGTACCGCTCCACCGAATTTAACGGCAACGTTGTTTTCAGTATAAAAAAAGAAAACGATCGTTACAACGCCTATATGCATCAATACGAAGACGAGCATGGCTACAGCGAAGAGGCCGATGGCGAAAAAGCCCTGGAAATTACCCAATTCGACGGAGCGAAAGGCAGTGGCATCTACCCGTTCGAGTATGAGAATGAAGTGTACGAAATTGAATGCGACATTAAAAAGGTCGATGAAAATACGTTCGAGCTGAGTTACGATTACTATGGCTACAGCGATACAGAAACCTGGAAAAGGCAGTAACAGATGATCGAATGGCTCTCCAAAGAACTAAGCTGGATCGATGTAGACTATTGGTTTCACATGATCAACGACCTGAGCGTTTTCTATGTAATGATTCCTTTTTTTATCATTGAATTGATACGCTACGCCTGGCAAAAACGTCTCGACAAGGACCTGATCTTCGATAGCATCGCCAATGTGGTCACCTTTGGCGCGTTTGTCACCATCGAGATCATCCTGGGATTGCTGGCCGTTACCAAACTCTATTTTTGGGTCTATGAACACTGGAGTTTACCGCATCTTGACTTGAACTGGGTCACCATCATTACCTGCGTACTACTGGCCGATCTTGCTTACTACTGGGAGCATCGAACCATGCACCGGGTGGGAATTGGTTGGGCCACGCACACCGTGCATCACAGTTCGCCGCATTTCAACCTGTCGGTGGCCTATCGATTTGGTCCACTGGATGCCGTGCTTCCGATCGTATTCTCTCTGCCCATTGTGATGCTGGGCTACGACCCGATCCTGGTACTGCTGTCGGAAGTTTTCGTGCAGGTGTTCCAGACGCTGTTACACACCGAGATCATTGGAAAACTCATCAAACCCGTGGAGTACATATTCAACACGCCCTCTCACCACCGGGTGCATCACGGCTCCAACAGGCAGTACTGGGATAAGAACTACGCAGGGATGCTCATCATTTGGGATCGAATGTTTGGGACCTTCGAACCGGAAGTCGAAAAAGTTCGCTATGGCATTTCTGAGCCCATCCACAGCACCAACCCGATCACGGTTTTTCTTCATGGGATCACCCGGCTCTTCGACAAAATGAAGCGCGTACCGGGATTTGTCAACAAGCTACTTGTTTTGATCAAACCACCGGACTGGATGCCGGACAAAAAATAAACTACCCTACTCCGCTGCTTTGATAGCCTGTAGGCGCTGGAAACAGCACTCTGCCATACGCTGCTCGACCAGCTTGTCGATGATCTTTTTGGCCTGGGTCTGATCACGTCGCAGGCCATCGAAACCTGGTTTTACTACGTATTCGTTATAGGCCCATTCTTTGATCTTTGCCAATTCGTTCTCATCGCTGCAACATACCCGCATGAGCTGTTCGCAACTCATATTGTTTCTAACGTTGGCCAATAACTGCTGATACTCCTTCTTCAACGCATCGTTCGCACCATTCATGATGGCTCCGTAAGACTCGGTAATGAAAGTGAAATAGGCGGTGAACACCTTAAGGATAGGGAATCGTTGGGCCAGTGCTTGCAAGGCTTCGTTCATGAATTTGAGTCCTTCCCCAAAGGCCTCGGCATTCTTGGTGGGCGTACCATCCGATCCTATCAGCTTCCCTATACGATCAGCATACTCTTGTATCTTTTTGGCCAGATCGCGGTATTTCTCCAGTTTCTCCAGCTTCTTCGCGATGGCTCCCAATCGTTTCTGGGTTTCTGCCACCCATTTTTTGGCCGCCCCGGGATCCAAGCCCTGCTTTGCGCCATAATCGATGGCTTTCCTGAGGTTGTCCATGGCATTTTTCGCCTCGTCGGCCGCTTTTTTGAGGTCCTGAGAGATCTCATATAGATCGATCACATCGGCGATGGTCGTGGCCTCATAGCCCAATTCCTTCATGATCTTCAGGCACTTCTCTTTGTCTTTGGACAAGGCAGCTGCAGCGGCTTTGGCCTCCTCTTTCTGATTGGCAACCAAGGCTTTTTGTGCGGCTTTTATCTTTTCTTCCTGGGCCTTTATTTTGCCTTCCAACTCTTCCAGGGTCTTTTTGGCATTGTTCATATCCCGGCGGGCATTGGTCGCCTTCCCCTCGTAACCCTTTTCCAGGTTTTGCTTGCGCTTGATCACGCTGTTGATCTTCACCCAAATGTCGTCTCCACATCGTACTTGTTCGATCAAACTGAGCAGTGAAGGATCGTTCAATGCTGCCCATTTTTTTAAGCGAGTAAGCAAGGTCGTGATCTTTGCGCACATGGCTTCTATCTTGTTGTTCCAGTACTGCTCTTCGGCAGTGAGGGCATCTTTACGCGACTTTGCTGCCTCGGCATCCTCTACCTTTTGGGCGAGCACACCACAGGCTGCGCTTTTGGCGGCGATCTCCCCGGGTAGGGCCTTCGACCGCTCATTCAAGGCATTCAATCGTTCGGTGACCAATTTCATTTGCTTT
The DNA here is from genome assembly GCA_039028655.1 of Bacteroidota bacterium. Taxonomy (GTDB): domain Bacteria; phylum Bacteroidota; class Bacteroidia; order Flavobacteriales; family Flavobacteriaceae; genus Aureisphaera. The sequence continues at coordinate 1,344 of JBCCHR010000292.1, read as the reverse complement.
TCAAGCGCTGCAACCTTACCGGCGATCTGTACCGGCAGACTCCCTTTGTGGAAGGTACCCGTACCATCACCGGATACGGTCACCACGCCATATTGGTAATGAAAATTACCGTCCTTATCCCTTCGAGTACTGCCAGCGAAGTCCATGCCCGTAGTGCGAAACAGCGCCATGATCTCCCGATGCAATTGCTTTTGCTGCTCCTTTAAGGTTGCGATCTCATTGGTATGATCGGTTTGTTCTTGTTTTAGGGCAGCCAGTTGTGCCAAACAATCCTGGTGCGCTTTTCGGGCATCGCGAAGGTTGTCTTCGATCTTCTTGGCATCGGCACGACCAGGAGCACCTCCGGTTCTTTTTTTGAAGGTCTTCAGGCTGTCGGTGAGGACTTTAAGCGAATCGGCAAAGGCGGGTTGCGCCTTCTCCAGGCTTTGGTCGATCTTCCACAGATACCAAAACTGACTGTTGTTAATTCTATAGGTCTCCCGTGCTTTGATGTAGCGGTCCCGCGCCGTTTTTTGCTGTCCTTCCAGTTGGTCTTTGGTTGTTTTTGCTGAATTGATCTCGCGTACTATGTCACGTTGTTCCTTTCTGATCTCATCCAATTCTGCACTTTGAGCGATACTGAAGAACGGATTTCCCTTAAAATTAATCTGATGATTGACGACTTGTGCACTCCCATCCGAATATAACAAGGTGGTTTGTAAATTAGCTGCCGATGGCCTTCCGAAGGAAGGATTGATGGCCGAAATCTGGTAGGAAGACTGGGATTCAGTCAAGAATGAAACTGCACTTTCCAATTCCGGATCTATGGGAGTACAAGTCGAAACGATCATTTCAGGTAGCTCACCGCCAATAATTGAGATCGACATGCCTACCTCATTGCTGTCGCCCGTTAGCGTAACTTCCAGTTCGCTCATCGATGGACCAGCGTCAATGGATTCCGAAGAAAACACCACAGACCCATCATTCGCGGTCCCGCCTAATGCCTCACATTCCGTGGCCGTCACCTGAAAACTTTGATCGAAGATCCTGCAATTGATATTGGAGTTGTCTGTGTCCACGATATTGCCACCTACGTCACTTCCAACAGGAAAATCGGCTTCGGGAACGACCAGATTAGTGGTTAAAGAGAAATTACCCGTACGCAGACTTTTGATATTGAAATGACGAAACCAATTGCCGCTCTCCCCATCTCCGGGTTGGATCGTAAAAGTTTGAGAATTGCCTCCCTCCAAAGTCACTATGGATGGCGTACCATTGGCCACGGTGTACACCAGTGGTGCTTCAATGGTGCCCACACCGTGGATGGTGGTATCGAAGAAGGTGGATTGTCCGCGCTTCAAATTG
>JBCCHR010000291.1:0-4312 GCA_039028655.1 Bacteroidota bacterium | reverse complement strand
GTTGATTTTAAGGTCACCAAAAGTGAAATTGGCGCCTTGTACCGCAATCCCAAGCATCCCAAATACATGGCATGTGGGGATCAATTTCTTCGTAATTTCCTCAACGGACTCATCATTCACCTGCGCGGCCCTATGCCGCCGAAAGATGCGTCCGGTTCAGCAGAAAAGAAATAGGCGCTAGGCCTTCCCATCCAGGAATGCTCCAAGATTACCGAGTGAATCGGTCCAGAATTGCTCGTAGAATTGCATCCATTTATTGACCTCCTGCAAAGGCTTTGGATCGGCGAAACAAAACCGTTCCCGGCCTTGCATGCTGGTGTGCACCAACCCCGCTTCCTCCAACGTTTTGAGATGTTTGGTAACCCCCTGTCGGGAGATGCTAAACTGACTCGATATCTGGGTAATGGGCAGGGCAGTGGCAGCCACCACCAGCGCGTGAAAGATCTCACGACGGGTGGGGTCTGCAATGGCTTTTAATACCCTTGTGATCTTATCCTGCATGGACCTGCTCTTTTAGGTATCCTAGCAGGAGGTTTACGCAATTTTCCCAACCTCCATTAAAACTTTCGAACATTTTCACGGCCGTATCGCCGCCATAACCAGCAATGCCTGAATGCTCCAAATGTAATTCGGTGCCTTCGCCCTGTTCGCGCAAGGTCCAACGCACGATGGTTTCCACGTTGGTTTCGGCCACGATCCAGGTATACTCAAGGGTGTAGGGAGTGGCCTTTTTGACCTCACCGGTGATCTCCGTACAATCCTCACCAGAGGATGTAAAGGTGTATTGGTAGCCTACTTCAGCTTTAAAATCGGCTTTGATAAACCAGGCAGTTAGTTGGTCGGCCAGAGTGATGGCGTTCCAAACAGCACTAATGGGATGTGGGTAAAATTGTTCTTTAGTGATTTGATCTTTCATTTGATTCGTTTTTTGATTTATAAATGCAACTATATGGTTGCAAATATATCACAACAAATTTAATATGCAACTATTTAGTTGCTTTTATTTTTTCTTCGGAAACGAGACTAGGGGAGTGCCTGAAGTTCTGCGGCCACGGCCTGTACCTCGTCCAACACCCGCAGCAGGTTGCCGCTCCACAGCTGATCGATCTGTGCTTCGGTATAGCCACGGCGTACCAATTCCAGGGTGACGTTGAAGGTCTCTGAAGCATCGCTCCAGCCATCGATACCACCGCCACCGTCGAAGTCGCTGCTAATACCCACATGGTCAATACCCATCTTTTGCACCAGGTAGTCGATATGGTCTACAAAGTCGTCCACACCCACGGCAGGAGGTAGATTGTCCATGGTTTCCAGCTTTTCGTTCCGGATGGGAACCATCGTGGAATAGAAATCGTAGAATGCTTCTCGCTTGGCCGTTGGTAGTTGCCGCACCTCTTTCCATTCCATCCACTGCACGCCCATGGAATCGGCTATTTGTTGGGCGATCTCCTTCTCAAATTTGGCTCGGTCGTCGTTCTTTTCGGTATTCAAATACGATTTGAAGGCCACGGTTTGCACCACACCGCCGTTCTCTTTCATCCACTCCAATTGCTCGTCGTCCAGGTTGCGACTATGGTTACAGAGGGCACGTGCCGAAGAGTGGGAGGCAATGATAGGTGCTTTGGAGAGTTCGATCATTTGTCGGATCGACTCCTTGGAAGGATGACTCACATCGATCATCATCCCCAAGCGGTTCATTTCGGCCACTACCTCTTTCCCGAGCATGCTCAGCCCGTTGTGCAGCCAAACGCCGTCCTCTTCGCCGGTATTGCTATCGCATAGCTGACTGTGCCCATTATGGGACAGCGACATATACCGACCGCCCAGGTTGTAGAACTTCTCCACATTGGTAATGTCCAGCCCCACCGGATAACCGTTCTCGATTCCGATCATGGCCACTTTTTTTCCTTCGGAATGGATACGTCTCACGTCGGCAGAGGTGGTCGCCAGTTCGATCTCGCCCGGCGCAAACTTGTTGACGAGGTTGTGGATGGCATCGAACTTTGCCATGGCCTTTTCATGCGCTTTTTCATAACCGGCCGTATTTAGTGAATCCTGCCCGGTATAGACGATGAGCCACACCACGTCCAGACCTCCGGCCTTCATTTTAGGGAGGGTAACCTGGCTGCTCAGGTCCTGGGTGTAGTTGATGGAATCGGTAAAATTGGCCACGTTAAAATCGCAGTGGGTGTCCAGGGTGATCACGCGATCGTGGATCTCACGTGCCTTGGCAATCAGGGCTTCTTCGGTCATGGGTGGGTCGTTGTCTTTTTCTTTGGTTTCGTTGCAGGCGATCATCAACAGGGTGAGGAGAGCGAGTAAGGGTAATCGTTTCATCGGGTGTGGTTTGAAAGTGAATGGTATTCAGCAATAAAAAAAGGCATCATCTCTCGATCATGCCTTTGTAAATTACAAAAAATGCTTCAGAAATAACCACTAGCGAATATCAGCCTCCGAAATAAGCAGGGGATAGGCCTGCTGCACCTGTTTCAGTTCCTCCCTGGTGAGCGATGCCAGCTCCTTTTGAAAGGTGTTTTTAATGAAACGCTCGCGCAGCTCATAATAGGCGGCTGAGAGCTCTGCCTGGATGGCGATAAAATCCTTGTAGGAGGCCTCCCGGTCTGAAGAAAGGGAAATGATGGCCTTCTGTGGATTGTCGGACGCATCCTCAAAACCGTTGCCCTGGCAATAGGTACAGGACTGGTCGCCGTTGTTGTCGATAAATTCGATAAGCATGTCCTTGAGATCTGCGATCTGCGCCAGGTCGTTGTTTACCATCAATTCGCCTCGCTTATTGAGCGAAATGCGAATGATGTTACGTTCGTAGGTGTCCACCGAACAAGGGGGGAGCTCGCACTTTCGGGGCAGTTTGCGAGTGATCCCCTTGTCGTTAGGAATGGTGGTGGTCACCAAAAAGAAAATGAGCAGAAGAAAGGCGATATCCGCCACACTTCCAGCATTGATGGTTGGCTGCTGTCTGTGATTTCTCATACGTCAATGGTTTATGTGATACCCAACAGCATCAAGAAAAATGCCAGAAACAGAACAGCCGTTTCTAACTTGAATCGCAGAAACGGCTGTGGACCTTGTAGTGAGTGGTTGTTTATTCTTCGATGGGCTTGGGCTCGCCTTCTTCCTCCACGCGCATCATAAGATCGTCATAGGACGCAATGTGGATATACATCTTGCCGTCCAGCATCACGACCGGGTTCTTCATTTCGGCAAGGGGTACAGAAGCGCCAACAAAGGCTTTTCCAAGCTGTTCCTTGACTGACTCGTTCTCGTTTACCGTAAGGGTTTTGTATATGTAAGGGCTTTTCTCCAGACCGGATACAATGGTATCGCAGGTCTCACATTTCTCGGTAATATAAAGGGTGATCGCCTTCTTTGGACGGATTTTTATGAGTTCAAATTCGCGCTTGATCACACGTCGCGAGAGGCTGTCGGAGACGTCCAGTTTATAGGTGTAATTGGGCTGTTTTCCGCGTTCTATCACGAGGCTGATCAGGTTGACTCGTGAGGTGGCGGGTACGCGCACCTTTCGCGGAGCTCCTTTTCGCTGACGGAAGCCGGTACCTTCTACGGTAATGGCCACATCAAAATCCTGAAGGTTTTTGTTAACGACATTGAGGAACAATCGGTTGGCTTTTCGCTCTTCTTCGATCTCGAGCGGGACTTCTTGAGCAAAGGAAAAGGTAAGCGTACAAAGCGCAGCAAGCGTGAGGAGTAGATTCTTATTCATAATTCGGGTTTAACTGCGGGCAATATAGGAATTATTTGATAATTGCAGGTAAATGGCTACAAGTCAAAATCTCACAATTTTCGCCCTCTTCCTCTTTTTTTCGTCGGATCGGGTCTCATTTTATAAAGTACGACCTCCTTTTTTTATCACAATTCTTCTGAAATGGATTCTAAGGCGTATTTTTAAGTAATGAATCAGAAAAACTATTCAACATGAAACATATACTCCTTCTATTTATAGTGGCGCTAATGCTCCCCCTGAGCGGATGGGCCCAGAAATTTACCTCCCACGAGAAGCAATACATACATGACGAGACGATTGACGACCCCTATGTGTTCGTCGACTTGAACCTCATGCCACGACAACCAGCCTACAACGTGCGCCGGTCTACTTATTTCACCACTCAGGTAAATGTGGACTCCGACGGAAACGATATCGTAGGCGATGCGGCCAACGAGCCTTCGCTGGCAGTGGATCCCACCAATAACGATCGTATCGTGATCGGGTGGCGGCAGTTCAACACCATTAGCAACAACTTCCGGCAGGCGGGCTATGCCTATTCCACAGTGG
>JBCCHR010000290.1:0-4327 GCA_039028655.1 Bacteroidota bacterium | reverse complement strand
GATTGCTACTGATTTATCTAGGGCCGTCATCGCTCGCACTTTACAGGCCACTTTTTGCTGAGTGATCATCCAGTCGAAACAGCATTCGGTCATGGTTTGTTTATGTGCTTCGCTTAAGGCTTCACTCAATAGGTCGTCCTTGTCTTTGTAGTAGGCGACCGCCAGCAATTCGCAAATAAAAGAAAGTGCCCTGAGCCTACTGTCATTCGTTTCTTTCGGCAATTGGGTGAAAAAGTTGTCGAGGTGTGGATAGAGAAGTGCCAAATGGTTTCGGCAAACAAATTCGAGACCCCAAAGGGCCTGCATGCTCCGATCGGCCTCCTTGTCCAGGCTTATCGACACCAATTCTTCCATAAACTCCGGATGGTCGACCACCCAGAGACCTACTCGCAATCGGTCTTTCCGGTATGGTTTTTCGTAATTGAGTTGTTCGAGCAGTGCTTCCGAAGCCATTTAGAGGTCGTTTTTTATTGCTGAAATTGCCTTGGGTACGCCCGAAGTGGCCTTTTCGGCATACACAGTGATCATTTCCGAAGAGCTTATCGCCGGATTGGGATCCACAAAATACACATGCCGGGCATTTTGGGCGTATTGCAATAACCCGGCTGCCGGGTACACCTGCATGGAAGTACCCACAACAATAATGAGCTCTGCCCCATGAACTTCTTCGATGGCCTGTTCCATGAGCGGAACCGCCTCTCCAAACCATACGATATGCGGTCGGAGTTGCGAACTGTGCTCGCAAAGGTCGCCAAGGACGAGGTCGGTGGTCCAATCCAATACCAGACCTTCATTATAGGTGCTTCGCACCTTCAATAATTCGCCATGCAAGTGGATAATGTTTGAGCTCCCTGCGCGCTCATGAAGGTCGTCTACGTTCTGAGTAATGATCGACACATCGAAATCCTCTTCTAATTTAGCGATCGCCCGATGTGCAGCATTGGGCCCTACCTGCAGCAATTGCCGACGCCGTTCGTTGTAAAATTGCAATACCAGTTCGGGATCACTGGCAAAACCCTGTGGAGAGGCCACCTGCATTACATCGTGACCTTCCCAAAGACCGTTGCTGTCTCGAAAGGTTTTTAGGCCGCTTTCGGCACTTATTCCGGCTCCGGTAAGTACAGCTATTTTCACAAGGCTTGGATTTGAACACTAAGGTATTAAAATTAGCCTCAATACAGATCCAATGTAGTACTCGTTCCAGGAACTTACTATCTTAGCCCTGACTATGGAGCATTTTGATCTGGAATTATTCGAATACTTGAAATCCTTTCTAACCGAAAGGCGACGAGGGCTTTTCGAGCAAGTACTCGCTCAGCGCACCCGGCACTACACGGTGGTTACCGAGGACGTGTACCAGGTGCACAATACAAGTGCCGTGATACGCAGTTGTGATGTCTTCGGCATTCAGGATTTGCATGTGGTAGAGGAGAATCTAGGCAAGAAAATGGACCGGGAGATTGCGATGGGCGCCCAAAAATGGGTCACTGTGCACAGGCATCAAAATGTGCTGCATTGCATGCAGCAGCTTCGTTCGGACGGGTATCGCATCATTGCCACCACGCCCCATGGGGAGGCTCGGTCTTTGGACGCATTCGATTTTAGGCCTAAGACTGCTTTTTTCTTCGGAAAAGAGTCGGATGGTATTAGTGAGGAGGTTCGGGAAGGGGCCGATGGATTTTTGACCATACCTATGTTCGGTTTTACGGAGAGTTTGAACATATCCGTATCGGCGGCTATCATTCTCCAAAAGATGGTCACCCAACTGAAGCGAAGTGAAATCGACTGGAGCCTTTCCGAAGAAGAAAAACAAAGGCTGGAACTGGATTGGACGCAAAAGACCATCAAAAGTGCGCCGGAGATCATCGAGCGTTATTATGCCAATAAAAATCCGTAGTTTTATAGAACGCATAACGCGAAATACGTAAGAACAACAACCAATAAATTTTATTCATTATGTACATAGCACTTTACATTATTGCGGCCCTTTTGGGGTTGCTTATCATATTGGCGCTGGTGGCTCCCAAGAAGTATCGGGTAAGCCGAAGTATCGACATCCAACGTTCGAAGGCGGACGTATTCGAATATCTACGATTTATTAAGAATCAAGACCATTGGGGCCCATGGCAGAAACGTGACCCGGAGATGCAACGCAAATTCACTGGAGAGGACGGGCAAGTTGGCTTCGTTTCCTGGTGGGATAGCGATCATAAGCAAGTAGGCTCGGGGGAGCAGGAGATCAAGGTGTTGCAGCCCAATGATCGAATTGAAGCGGAACTGCGTTTTTTCAAACCCTGGAAGAGCCAGAGCACGGGCTTTTTCGAGTTGAACGACAATGGTGATCAATCCACCAAGGTGACCTGGGGATTCTCCGGCACTAACAAACCGCCCATGAATATCATGATGCTGTTCTTCAATATGGACAAAGCGGTTGGAAAGGATTTTGAAGAAGGGCTGGCCGATCTGAAGTCGATCCTGGAACGCGCGGGATAGTCTCAATATTCAATATACAATATTCAATTAGCTATATTCAATTCGTAATTTTCAATTTTAAAACTGATCAGCTATGAAGTTAAATCCGGTAGTTTGGTTTGAAATACCTGTTACCCAACTGGAACGGGCAAAGGCATTTTACGACACTGTATTTGGGATCGATATCAAGATCGTGGAACTGGGTGGTCCCAGAATGGGATGGTTTCCTAATGAAGAGGGTGCGGCTGGTGCCACGGGGAGTTTGATGGAGTACGAAAGTTATGTTCCCAGTCACGAGGGAACCTTGGTTTATTTGTCGTGCCACGATCTACAGGAACAATTGGACCGCGTAGAAGCTGCGGGAGGGAAGATATTACACTCCAAATCGCTCATCGCCCCAGAACACGGATACATGGGTGTGATGGAGGATACGGAAGGGAATCGAGTTGCGCTTCATTCCGTGAAATAAACCACGATCAGGACCATGAAATTCGAGCCCAGATTTGAAGGTTTTCGTACCAAGGTACAAGAGAGTTTTGAGCGACAGAACTTTATGAAACACATTGGTGCAGAACTGGCTGCTGTGGAACCCGGTTATTGCGAGATTCGCCTTCCTTTTTCGGAAAAGCTTACCCAGCAACACGGATATTTTCATGCTGGGGTGATCGGAACTTTGGCCGACAACGCAGCAGGTTACGCCGGTTTTACGCTAATGGATGAACATGCTTCCGTTCTCACGGTTGAATTCAAGCTCAATTTATTGGCTCCCGGAAAAGGGGAGTCGCTTGTGGCCAAAGCGGAGGTGCTAAAAAGTGGCCGGACCCTTACCGTTTGTCGTTGCGATGTTTTTGCTCTAGGTGATGGAAAAGAGACCCTTTGTGCAGCTGCCCAATCCACGCTGATACAGTTGCAAAACACATCAGATTCCGAAGAAAAACAGAGACCTGCCTCATGAAATTGGTATTTGCCACTCACAATCTGAATAAACTTAAAGAAGTACAGGAGTTACTGCCGGACAGCATCGAATTGCTTAGCCTATCCGATATTGGATGCCATGAGGACATCGCCGAAACAGAGACTACCATCGAGGGAAATGCCCAATTGAAGGCGAACTATGTGATGTCTAATTACGGCTATGCCTGCTTTGCCGACGATACGGGCCTGGAAGTCACTGCTCTTGATGGTGCTCCCGGTGTTTATAGCGCACGCTATGCGGGTCCGGTGAATGATGCGAGTGCCAATATGGCGAAGTTGTTGCATAATCTCAATGGCGTAGAAGACCGTTCTGCTCAATTCAAAACGGTGATCTCCTTGTCGATGGCTTCGGAAGTAAAGCTGTTCACCGGCATTTGCGAGGGGCAGATACTTTCTGAAAAGAAAGGGGAGCAGGGTTTTGGGTACGATCCTATCTTTCTACCCACGGGATATACCGAAACCTTCGCGCAAATGAATTCCGAAGAAAAAGGAAAGATAAGTCATCGTGGGATCGCCATCCGGGCGTTGGTAGCGTATTTGGAGCATGTCTAGATGATCATTCGACGCCTTGGTAAACAGAGGCAATATTCAATGTTCAATGAGCATTAATCAATATTCAGTGTTCAGTGTTCAGTGTTCAGTGGTCAACGTTGTGTATACATAGCGCAAAAACAATACTTCCGACTTCTGACTTCTGACTTCGTGCTTCGTGCTTCGTGCCTGGTGCTCTCAAAACACCCCCCTTACTCCCCCCTCGAGGGGGGAATTGCGCCTCACTAACTTCCGACTTCCGACTTCTGACTTCTGACTTCGTGCTTCGCGCTTCGCGCCAGATGCTCATAAAACACCCCCCTTACTCCCCCTCGAGGGGGGAGTAAGG
>JBCCHR010000289.1:0-4347 GCA_039028655.1 Bacteroidota bacterium | reverse complement strand
GTAATCAAACTTCCGGAACTCGCAGTAACCACGCCGTCTAAGGCGTCATCAATGGCGGCAACTTTATCCCCTATTTTCACAGTATTTTTCATTAGGTAGCCACCAAAATTACGAACTTAGTTTCGATATTACTCAACTTATTCACAATACATTAGGCCGAATTTTCGTACAAAAACCCTGACGATTTAAAAAATATTTTTATTTTTACGATATAAATAAGAGTATTTCGCCCCCATTTGAGATACCCGTGATAAACATTTTAAGTATGAAAAACCTACTACTATCTCTCTCTGCACTGCTCATATGTTCCAGTGCATTCGCTCAGTTGCGTGTGACACCAAACGGTACCACGTCGACCGACTCTTACATTTACGTAAGTGATGAAGTTCTCTTTGTTGAAGGAGAGATCTTCCTAACCGAAAACACCAACGATCCTACCACCGTGGCCAGTATCTATTTGCGTGATGAAGCGCAATTGATCCAAGGGACTACGGCGTCGGATAACCGAGGAAGCGGTTCGATCTCGATCTTCCAGGAGAGTAATTCAGACTCCTACGATTACAACTACTGGTGCTCACCAGTAGGAGTGCCTGCCGGAGGTCCTGGAAATATGGCTTTCGGAACGTCTCGCCTGTTCGATCAGGTATCAGATACCGAATCCACCTTGGCGTTAACAACTTCCGGTTTCAACGGAACTGCCAGCCCACTGAGAATCTCAAGACGTTGGTTGTACCGATGGAATCCTAATTCCCAACGTTGGTTGTGGAATTCGACCAACGACATTGTTGGAGCAGGACGTGGGTTTATCATGAAAGGAACCGAAGAGACCATTCACGGGGATCCGTTTAACGATCCAAATACGCAGCGATACGACTTCAGAGGTCGCCCAAACAACGGAACCATGCAGTTGCCGGTACAGGTGGGTGTTCCATTTACCGATGGGATTATCTACAACTACACGCTGGCTGGAAACCCATACCCTTCCGCTTTGAACCTTTACGACGTTTTCAACGATCCGGATAATACCGAGATCGACTCGTTCAAATTCTGGGATGAAGACCGTTCTGTCAACTCGCATTTATACGTAAACAACAAAGGTGGTTATGGAACGTGGCTTCCTGGTGCCAGTGACACCGATCCAGGTCTTTACACCGCTCCTACCTTCTTGAGCTATGATAATTCAGGAGTCCCTACCGGTGGATCTACCGGAACGGGAGCTTCATTTGAAAGATTGAATGCCCCGGTTGGACAGGGATTCATGATCATGGCCGACAATATTGGAGATGGCTTCGTGTACATCCGTAACAGCCACAGACGTTACATCAAGGAAGGTGCTGGTAACAATTCGCAATTCCGCAACCCTAATGGAACCAGCAATAGTGATGCAAGTTCAACTGCTGCCGGTGGAGGGACAACCAACAATGCTACTCAGATTCCTCACATGCGTTTGCAAACCTTCTTTGGCGACAACACGCACATGAGGGATATGATCCTGGCTTTCCGTCCGGAGTCTACCGACGGTTATGATCGTGGTATGGATGCCACCCACCCTATGGATGGTGATATCTCAGAAGCTTATTTCAAGATCGGAGAGAGTGCAGATACTTATAAAAACCTTGTGATCCAGACCGTACCTTTCGCTGGTGACAAGCAAGTGCCTATCTCATTTGCCTTGGAAGAAGAAACCAAATTCTACGTAACGATCGTGGACGAAACAAATGCACCGTATTCATACGCCTATCTATTCGATAGTGAAAGAGGAACCTATCAGGAGATCACCAATGGAGAGTTGGCGGTTCAGTTACTTCCTGCGGGAACTTATGAAAGCCGATTCTTTATCACCTTCCGTGGAGACTTCAATGACCGGAATCAAGACCCATTGGTTGATGCTCAGAACGAGTTGAAAGAGGCTGTGGAGTTCTTCCAAAACAACCGTGTAGCAACGCTCGAGGTTAACAATCCAGAAGGATACGATGTGAAATCGGTGAACATTTTTGACATGGCTGGTAAGTTGGTGCTTTCTCAAGAAAATTTGGGAACTCAGAAGAACATGGCTTTTCCAACGGCCAACTTCAGTGATGGTGTATATCTTGTGAAGTTAACTACGGTAGACAATTTCGCAATAGATTACAAGATTAACGTATTTAATAAGTAAAAGTTTATATTTTTAAGGCATGGAAGATTACATGTTACCGTGCCTTAACAAACAGCTTTTCGGAGTAGACTGTTTAGGCTGTGGCATCCAACGTGCCACGGCCTTACTTTTTAGAGGAGAGTTCGCCGCGGCCTTCGAAATGTACCCGGCCATCTATACGTTGATTCTTCTGGTTCTATTCCTGGTGTTCAATATGTTCATCAAATTCAAATTCGACAGGATTGTAAAGATATCCCTGATCATAATTAATGTTTTGATCGTGGTCATAGGTTACATGGTAAAAATGAGCCAGTACGTCTAATTTTTGGAAAAAAATGGATAATTAATTGAGTAATTATCACATATTTAACTTACATTTAAATCATATAATCACTAACTACCAAACATTATGGAACAACAAAAATTACCAAATTCAACTCTCATCTTAGTTTTCGGGATCGTTTCTATAGTAACCTGTTGTTGCTACGGGATTCTCGGTTTAATTTTCGGTATTATTGCCATGGTAATGGCTAAGAAGGCGACTGCGGTTTATATGGAAAACCCAGAACAGTATTCAGGATATCAAAATGTAAAGACCGGTAAGATACTCGCGATCATTGGAATCATTTTGAGCTCCCTATATCTCATCTATGTTATCTGGATCTTCGCCACCATTGGAACGGATGGTCTTATGAATCAGAACCAGAGATGGATGGATGAATTAGGCATGTAAACAGATCATTGTCTTAAACAAAAAGCGTCGATATGAAATCGACGCTTTTTTTATTGGTTTTTTTTTACTGAATGATCTTAGGCTTCAAATTCTTCAAGCGTCGTCGTGATTATGGAAACACATTCTAGTAATTGAGTCTCTGTCATCACCAATGGTGGTGCAAATCGGATAATATTGCCGTGAGTAGGTTTCGCCAACAGACCGTTATCGCGCAATCTCAGGCATATGTTCCAGGCTGTATCCCCTTCTTCGTGATCGTTGATCACGATTGCATTGAGCAGCCCTTTACCCCTGACTAACTTACAAATTGAACTGGTGGCAATGTACTTGTTCAGCTCAGAGCGAAATAGTTGTCCCAATCGATCAGCATTCTCCGCCAAGCCCTCTTCTTTAACTACCTCAAGTGCAGCCATAGCCACAGCGGCGGCAGTTGGGTTACCGCCAAAAGTAGATCCGTGCGATCCCGGAGTAATTACTTCCATCACAGGATCATTGGCCAAAACGGCCGATACGGGATAAGAACCACCACTCAAAGCTTTACCTAGGATAAAAATATCAGGCTTCACATATTCGTGATCTACCGCTAGTAATTCCCCTGTACGAGCAATCCCGGTTTGTACCTCGTCGGCTATAAATAGTACATTGTGCTTTTCACACAATGCTCTGGCCTTGCTCAAGTACCCATCAGACGGAACATACACCCCAGCTTCTCCCTGAATGGGCTCCACGAGGAAACCGGCCACGTTCGGGTTGCTCTCCAAAGCTGCTTCCAGGGCGTCAATATCGTCATAGGCGATCTTAATAAAACCCTGGGTATAGGGTCCGAAATGTTCCCGGGCCACCGGATCGTTGGAAAACGAAATGATGGTGGTAGTTCGTCCATGGAAATTATTCTCGCAAACGATGATCTGCGCCTGGTTCTCTTCAATTCCCTTCTTTTCATATGCCCATCTTCGGGCAATTTTCAATGCCGTTTCGACAGCCTCCGCTCCGGTGTTCATGGGAAGTAGCTTGTCGAAGTTGAAATAATCGGTCGCGTACTTCTCATACTTACCGAGCATGTCGTTGTGAAAGGCTCTTGAAGTAAGTGCCAGTGTTTGAGACTGCTCCACAAGGGCATTAACGATTTTAGGGTGGCAATGTCCTTGGTTTACTGCCGAATAGGCCGAAAGGAAGTCGTAATACTTTTTCCCTTCCACGTCCCAAACGTACACTCCTTCTCCCCTGGTGAGCACCACAGGTAATGGATGATAATTGTGCGCTCCATACTTGTGCTCTAGATCAATCGCTTGTTGAGAAAGCGTTTTTTCTGCAATTGACATAACAATAAAATTTTAAAAAATGATACATTAAAAATTCCTACTGTACCTTTATTTTTTCGAGGACTCGAAAATTCAGCGGAGGAGAGAAATCATCCTTGGGCGCAAATTACTAAATATTAAGCGCTTCTTAAAATGCAACTTACTTTTTTGTAGCCAGG
>JBCCHR010000288.1:0-4370 GCA_039028655.1 Bacteroidota bacterium | reverse complement strand
CACGCTGGTAATTACCAACCAGGCACTTGCGATGGGCGAGACCTCGACAGGACAGCAAGTAGTAGATGATAGTGATGATCCTAACGATCCTACCAATACCGATAACGATGGTGACGGAGATCCGGACGATCCTACGGTAGTCGTGATCGAATGGGGTGTTGCTGCTGCTGCCTTTGAGATCTTCAATGGTGTGACTCCAAACGGTGACGGTTTGAACGATTTCTTTGAGATTCGTGGTATTGTGGACTATCCGCAGAACAACGTTAAGATCTTCAATCGTTGGGGTGTATTGGTTTTCGAGACCGATGGTTACAACGAGAGTGATAATGTCTTTAGAGGCGTTTCCAACGGTCGCGCTACGGTGAATCAGGATAAGGAGTTGCCTACGGGTACGTACTACTACATTCTGACCTTTACCGGCAGTGATACCCCTGAGGGTCGCAGTGCATACAACGGATACTTATATATTAATAGATAGAACATCAAGAAAATCCCGGGAGTGGATAGGGATCGCTTCCGGGATATAAAACAGATAACGATGAGAAATAGTTACATAGCAATCCTGGTCTTACTTTTTCTAGGGACATTTTCGTCCATAGCTCAGCAAGATCCACAGTACACTCAGTATATGTACAACACTCAGGTTGTGAATCCGGGGTATACGGGTTCACGTGAGGCCTTGAGCATTGGTTTGCTGGGTCGTACCCAGTGGGTAAATTTTGATGGAGCTCCCAAGACGGGAACCTTTACCATAAGCACTCCCATAGGAGCTTTGGAGAACATGGCCTTGGGTTTATCGATTGTTCACGATGAGTTGGGTCCTGCTGTGGAGTCGAACATCAACGTTGATTATTCCTACACGATCAACACGTCTGATGCTGGTAAGGTTTCGTTTGGATTGAAGGCTGGTTTGGATTTATTGGATGTTGACTTCACCAAGTTGAACATCGCCGATGCGGGGGATGTATTTGAGAACAATGTAGACAACAAGTTACAGCCACAGATCGGAGCTGGAGTGTATTATCATACCCAGCAGTTCTATGCTGGATTATCGGTTCCGAACTTTTTGACGACCAAGCATTTTGATGAGTCACAGATCGATAATTTGATCAATGATCCATTGGGTGTAGCTGGTGAGACCACTGCAGCCGAGCGATTGCATTACTTTTTGATTGCGGGTTATGTGTTTGATCTGAACGAGAATTTGAAGTTCAAACCGGCTACGTTGATCAAGGTGG
The DNA here is from genome assembly GCA_039028655.1 of Bacteroidota bacterium. Taxonomy (GTDB): domain Bacteria; phylum Bacteroidota; class Bacteroidia; order Flavobacteriales; family Flavobacteriaceae; genus Aureisphaera. The sequence continues at coordinate 3,132 of JBCCHR010000288.1, read as the reverse complement.
TGAGTGGAGCTCCGCTGGAATGGGATGCCTCTGCGAACTTTTTGATCAATGAGAAGTTTACCATTGGCGCCTCGTATCGATGGAGTGCTGCTTTGAGTGCCTTGGCCGGATTCCAGGTGACCGATGAGTTGTTCATTGGAGTTGGCTACGACTATCAGACCACCGATATTGAGACCTATAGCGACGGTTCCTACGAAGTGTTCCTTCGATTTGATATATTTAAGAGACCAGAACGAGTACTTACACCAAGATTTTTCTAAACCATTGATGTTCAGTTAATATACTGAATTTCAGAGGATAGCACAGCTCAGAAATTAACAGAATATATAAACAATTCGAACGTTAATTTTTGTAGGCGTCTTATGAGTCATCATACGACGCCTTTGTGTTTTTACTGCGGAATTAATTTCAGCAATAAAAATAAAGATCGAATTGCTTCTCAAATTTGGATTGTATTTGCGCTCACTCTTTCGGATCGATCCAAAAATTGACTGCTTGATTTTTCGTTTTTCCTACAAAGCAATTTAAGTGAGATGATGCCGAAAATGAAGACAACCGTTCACTTCGTCGTGACAATTTTTATTCCCACAAATTAAATATCACTTCAGCCTACTTAAATCAGAAGAATACGTATAAATACGTACGTCTTTATCCTACAATTTTAAAGGGGGTTTACTACCCATTTTATGTAGTTCAACTACTAATTGGAACCGTTCAGCGAATTGTTGCCTTTTAGTAATCCCTTAACATATTTTCCTACGTATCTTTGAGTATCTACAAAGAAATTATTTGCAGTTGGGGCAATTTTTCTTTCCGAAAAAAACGTAATAAAATTAAGAGCGTATGCATACTTATACACAATTCACTCTGCGCAAGAGAATTACTAGGCTATTGTGCTTATTTGCCTTTTTATTCTCCTCCATGCTGGCCTTTGGGAACATTTCAGGGGCGAACGCTGAATATGATACATTTTTGCGATATCCTTTCGTGGATGTTGACGAGCAGGAATGCGAGGACGAACTCCCTGTTTACGGGCCGTTAACTGCCGAGCAGGCAGGATACGATCTGGGTGCTGGTTTTCTAACTACAATTCCACCAAGGGATTGTGACTGCGCTCCCATTTACAAGGATTCCAACTTTTCAAATCCGCATCTGATCGATGGTCACGATCTGGAAGTTGGTGCTGTATATAGATTTGCCAATGTATTTCCGAGCAATCCGTTTGGAACCACCATTGACGCCCTTGTTCGCATCGAGGAATTTTCTGGTGGTGCTAGCTTGCTTGAAATTGACGTGACTTCTTCGGGGCTTCCTGAAGCATTTCAACCGCGAATCAACAGTACCAATTCGGGCGATCAAAGTGTGCTTTTCAGCATGACCTTTGTGGAAGATGGAGGTAACTATGGCGATGAAGTCGAAATTTCTGTATTTGGTACCCCACTTGATATCGACGGCGACGGCGTAGAAACTCGTGAGTATGCCGAGGTGAACCTACCGGACGCTTATTTTATCAACAACAATACCGTACTCAATATCTTTACGGGGACCAATATCATTCGAGGGGAAACCTCGATCGTTACTACCGCTCCAGGCGATGATGTTTCCTTGGATCCAAGGTTTACATTTAGTAACTACTGGGAGAATGTAACCTCGGTAAATTATAGAATTGGAAAATTAGATGGCGACGATGATCGCTATTATTCATTTAATCTCACCTGTGCCGATTACGACGATCCTAATTCTGTTTTCTTCACATATCCTGCGATCTGTGGAAACGTAAGTGACCAGAGTGGCGATCCATTGGCAAATGTGGAAATTGAGATTACCGGAGACGACGGAAGTTCGCAAACCGTTCAAACCGATGCACAAGGAAACTACAAGGGTGTGGCCGAAATTCCTGAAGACCGTGCCAGCGTAACCTATGAGATCCGCGAGACCGATCTGGCAGGTTATATTTCGATATCGGATGTGGATGGCGCCAATGACAACTTAATCACAAGAGAGATCGAATTGGCCTCTTCCTGCGGAAATGATTTCGTGGATGGCTTTGAAGGTCCCACAGGTTGGACATTTGAGTGTGGTGACGACAAGATAGTGGACGAGATTGGCTACAATGCCAACTGCCAGAGCCAAACCGTGGCCAGCATTCCAGATCCTTCCAGTGTTTATCAATATGTGGTAGAGATCGTATACAAAGGGAACAATCCGGGACAATCCATTGAAATTGAGGATGCCGGAGGAACCATACACACGTTGCTTCGTTCCGTTCCTGTAGGAACCAGTTCGAACATATGGGTATACCGCGGATTGATTCTAGGTGGGACAGCTTCCATTACCTATGAGGACAACTCCACCAACTGCCGATTGCAATCGGTGGTGATCTACGCCTTCAGAAATGCCCCCGGAGCGTCTTCCAGCTCGGGTGTATTCACTTCAAGAAGTGGTGTGAACGATATTCAAACGATCACGATCGATGTGCCATCATATACGGCTCCTCGTGACCTGATCATCGAGACTCCTATTTCAGAAATGACCGATGACGGCCGTTATTTACTCCTTCGAGCGGAAGCCGGAGGTATTAGCGATCAGGTATTCCTTTACGGGCCGGACAATTCGTTACCGGGAGGTACCTGTTGCTTGGCAATACCAACACTTACACTTAGCGCCGTACCTGGTAACGTAACTCAGGTTACCATTACGGTCGATACAAGAAACAATCAAAATGGCCAGTCGGTCAATGGACAATCCTGGGTGATCGCCAGTGGCGTTAATGTGGATGGAGATTGTCCTGATCCAAACTCAACCTATGCCTTTAACGACTTCGCCGATACATTGGTAAACACCCCGGTGATGGGCAATGTGCTTACCAACGATGTGGACCTGGAGGGCGACAATCAGGTAGTGACCAATGTAGGTACCTTCCCAACTACTCAGGGAGGCAGCATCACCATCGCCGCCGATGGTAGCTATACCTACACACCACCAGCCGATTTCTTAGGCGTTGATACGTTTGAATACTTTATTGAGGACGATGGAGTGCCTACGGCCACCGATTCGGCTACGTTGTTCATCAACGTGGTACCACCACTTCAGAATACCACCACGGCCAATCCCGACAACGCGGAGACCTAT
>JBCCHR010000287.1:0-4395 GCA_039028655.1 Bacteroidota bacterium | reverse complement strand
CAATTTTTTCGCACTTGCCGAAAACGTATTTTACAATGTGGTGCTGGACTTACTTTGGTGGATCTACATCTTCGATATCATTTTCAATTATTCAGGATCACTTGCTTTTATCATTCCCATGAACTTTACACTCTATTTCGTAATGAGTTATGTGCAAATTATAAGTATTTATATCTTTTCTGAAAGGCGAACCGAAGAGCGCTACCTCTGGCCCTATGTATCTGTGATGAGTATCTACACGGGGACCTATTTGAGGTTGGTTCGAACGGCGGCCTATTACAAAGAATTCTTCTTCAAACGATCGTTTGAAGATCCCTGGAACCCTGAAAAATCATCGGCCAGGGCGAAAGAGGCCGGACTATAAGGCCCTTAAAACGTAAAAAATTGCGTGAGGATATTTGAGACACAATTAGGCTTGTCGAATGATGTCTTCATAGCTTGCCAACGTGGAACCCGTTGAGGCTTTGATCGTATGGGTGGCTATAGGTGAGACCACCATGTGTTAATTAACAATAATTATGAGGATATTGGCGAATATTCCTTAATTTTATTCCATGCGTTCTGCTGCCACCAAACGATTTGTCGGTCTTTTCTTTCTTCTCGCTTTTCTGAGCCTGAGAGTGGCCAATGCACATACCATTTCGCACGTTACCGAAGATGGAAACGATCACCATTGTGAACTTTGCGAGATCATCACTGTTTCCCAAGAGTTAACACCTTTTGAAGGGGGCAATGAAAATGCCACCTTATCCTCGCCTTTTATTTATTCTGAAACAGACGATGTAAATGTTGGCTACCTCGAGCCGATACTTCTTATTGCATCTCCGGTTTTTATCTACAACAAACCGCCACCCCGCGGGTAGGTAGTATCCTTTCTTTCGTTTACTGCAGGCGTTTTCCAAGGGTGGTACTTTGGTCATGCTATTACCAATAGTCCATTGTATTGTCGATACGCTGTATTTATAGGTGGTTAAGAACCATTTTTATCACTGGACTAACCTAACGATCTGGGTGCTTTTTATAGCAGGCTATTACAACGGCAGACTGAATTTAAGTTCTGCTGAATTTCCATATATCTAATCAATCAAATTCGTATGATTCGTACACACGACCTTACCAAAAAATATGACCAATTGGTCGCCCTGGACCAGCTCAACCTTAGCGTTGGCCCGGGAGAGATCTATTGCCTTCTTGGCGCAAATGGTGCTGGAAAGACCACGACCATCAATTTGTTGCTCGGATTTATTTCACCCACGTCGGGGAGCGCATCCATTGATGGAATGAATGTATTTGAGCACCAAATGGCCACCAAGAGAATGCTGGCCTACATACCGGAGAACCTTATGTTGTATCCAAGTTTGAGCGCTCTGGAGAATCTCGATTATTTCTCTGGAATTGCCGGAAAACGTTTTTCTTCTTCGGAATTAGAGATGTATCTGTTCGACGCGGGATTACAGCAAGACGCTTACAAAAAACGAATCTCTTCATTTTCCAAGGGGATGCGTCAAAAAGTAGGGATTGCTATAGCCCTCGCCAAGGACGCCAAGGCCCTGCTACTCGACGAACCTACCTCGGGCCTTGATCCAAAGGCCAGTAACGAGTTCGGGATATTACTTCAGAAATTAAAGGAAAAGGGCGTGGCTACACTCATGGCTACACATGATTTGTTTCGTGCGAAGGAAGTTGCCACTCATATTGGCATTATGAAGGACGGACAATTGAAACAGCAATTTGAAGCTGCTGAAATTTCAATTCAAAAATTGGAGGATGCCTACCTCCAAACGATGAACTATAAAGAACAGGAATCATGATAGTAAGGACATTTTTAAAGGAGACCAAAGAGTTATTTCGCGATGGTCGGGTTCGTTTGTCGATCGTTATCGTGCTGTTGTTGTTGGGGATGGCTATTTGGGTGAGTATGAAACAGTACCAAAGTGTGAATGAGCAGTATGCCATAGCCACAGCAAGTGACCGAGCATTGTGGGATGGACAGGAGGAAAAAAATCCGCATTCGGCTGCCCATTTTGGCACCTACGCTTTTAAACCAAAATATCCGCTGTCATTGGTAGACCAGGGTGTTGACAAATTTGTTGGAACCTCCATCTTCTTAGAAGCTCATAATCGCAACGAAGCCGCATTTAGCGCTGCTGCGGATCAAACAGGACTGGCAAGGTTTGGAGAGTTGACGCCCGATTTTATACTGCTATTTATCATCCCCTTATTGATCATATTATTGGGCTATAACAGCTTTACCAAGGAGCGCGAAATGGGCACGCTCACCCTGCTGAAAAGCCAGGGTATTTCCTCCTGGAAATGGTTGTTTGGGAAGTGGCTGGCTCTTTTTGTGCCGGTGCTTGTTATAACCGCAGCCTTGCTACTCATTGCAGGGCTGGTGCTATCCAATATGAAAGACTTCGGTGTGTTTCAATGGAGTTCCCTGGGAAGCATGTTTCTTGTCTATATGGGGTATTACGTGATCTTTATCAATTTGGTTTTGCTCATTTCTTCCCGGGCCAGGAAATCGGGGATCGCCCTCGTACTTTCTTTGTCCGTTTGGATACTGGCATGTCTTGCTGCTCCTAAGGCAGCCAGCAATATTGCCGAAGGTCAATATCCTTATCCCACCCATGAGGAATTTGCCGCCATGGTGCTGGAGGATAAGAAAAACGGACTGGACGGCCATAATCCGTGGAGTGAAGAATCGAAGTTATTGGAACAACAGGTGCTCAAGGAATATGGGGTGGACAGTCTTCACAAGCTCCCATTCAACTTTGATGGATATCGCATGCAAAAAGGGGAGGAACATGAAGCGAAGGTTTATTTTAAGCACTATAATTACCTCAAAGAACAGTTTTCGAAGCAGTCTGGTGTCTATCGGGGTCTGGCTGCCTTATCACCCTATTTGCCCACTCGTTTTATGAGCATGGCTATTGCGCATACAGACTATGCAACGCATTGGGACTTTTCTGATGCGGCAGAGAATTACAGGATTGCAACGCAGAAATTCCTGAACGACAATTTTGCTGAGAATTCCGAATATGGAAATTGGGGCTACAAAGCCTACGCATCCTTTTGGAAGGAGTTACCGGATTTTGAATACGATCCTCCCGAACTTTCGCGCGTTCTTGAGCAAAATTCTTCGAACATGCTCATCCTGGGAGGTTGGCTTCTTGGATCCTTTGGTTTGCTTTTATTCACCACCAAAAAGATATAGTCATGCTGAAGTACAATTTTGTTTACGAACTGAAGTTGCTCCTGCGAAGTCGCTGGATACAGGTGCTTAGCTTATTGCTACTAATTCTGTTTGGATTTTCTGCCTTCAATGGGAAGCAGAAGCTGGACAAAAGGAACGAGATCATTCAAAACGCCCAACAGGAGGTAGAGGAGAACGACCAAAAAATGCTCGCATTGCTGGACTCGGTATCCCAGGGTATGGCGGTAAGCGTTCCGCGATGGCAGATTCCTACTAGCCCTGTTGCGGTTGGGAATTATTATCCGCGAGTTGCAGCCATGGAATCACAGTCCATGGGTTTTATTGCAACTGGGCAAGCCGACCTATTTACCCCGTTCATGAAACCGAAGGTCTATGGAGATGATTATGCCTTGAATTTTACTGAAATGACCAGTCCCGTGCAACTGTTGTTTGGAAGTTTTGATCTTGCTTTCGTGATCGTCTATTTACTTCCGTTGCTCATCATAGCTTTCTCATACAACGTGCTTTCGGCAGAGCGAGAAAGTGGTTCATTGCGACTACTGGTTTCTCAGCCCATCAATCTTAGATATTGGGTGCTCCAGAAGTTGGGCCTTCGATTCTTTTGGCTGTCCTTACTTGTGATCGTTACGTTGATCATCGCATTTCTCACCATGGATGTGGCAATTGGAAATGAGTTATCGGCCTTTTTCTCGCTGGTGGCACTCACCATAGCCTATATGCTCTTTTGGTTTGCCCTCGCGTTTATCATCAATCTCTGGGGGAGTAGTTCGGCCCGCAATGCCGTTTCGATGCTTGGTTTGTGGGTCTTGTTGGTCTTGTTGGTTCCTTCGGTGCTCAATCAATTTGGAGCATCGATGTACCCGATGCCTTCACGCACGGTGATGATCAATGAAATGCGAACCAAAAAGATCGAGGTAGCCAAGATACAGGATGAGATCCTGGACAATTACCTGCGCGATCACCCGGAGTATGCCCTGAATGATTCAACAGAAACACGAACTTTCTGGCATCGATATATGGCTTCGCAAAAATTAGTGAAGGAAGAACTGGAACCTATTGTGAGTGCCTATGAGGTACAGTTGGAAAAACAACAGGCCCTTACGGCGCGCTTTAAATGGGTCTCTCCACCATTAACCATGCAAGAATCTCTCAATGCATTGGCAGGAACATCTTCTGCCGAT
>JBCCHR010000286.1:0-4400 GCA_039028655.1 Bacteroidota bacterium | reverse complement strand
ATATGCGGAGGCTGCGGCCTTATTCAATATAAATTACTTTCATTACAGGAGCAACCTGACCGATAAGGATGACGCCGAACGTTGGCTACGAGCCGGATTGCAATGGACGGATATGGAGATCCGACAGGGCAATGTCGAGAAGGCAGGCAAATTACTGGTGGATATGGAAAAGCATTTCGACACCATCTCTTTTTATAATGAATACTCCTCGGAATACTTTGAGTCGAAATTACTGTTACTTAGTACGAAACAAAAGTATGCCCGGGCTACCAGGAATCTCGAAGCTGAAAGGAGGTTTGAATCCGATTTTCACCGAATTCAGGATAGTTTGGCCAATGCGGAGACTATTCGTTTACGCGAGGATCTCAACCTGCTTCGGGAAATTGGACTTATTAATGCCGAAAACGTTTTGGCACAGGAGCAGCGAATGAGCGCCATTGAAAGAGAGAACATGAGCCTCGAACTGAGGAGAAAGTCGACCAGAATATACTGGCTATTGGCCTTGGGAATTTTGTTGGCGATCATTGTATTCGGGTTTTTGTACTTTCAAAAGAACAAGCGTTTTCTAGAACATCGACGCAATTTGCAGACGGCCTATTCCCAGGATCTCATCAAAACTCAGGAAACCGAACGTTTGCGACTCGCCAGGGAACTACACGACAGTGTAGGGCAAAAACTGATGCTCTTGACAAAGCAGGCCAAAGACAAGCAAGAAAAAGGAATTCTTGGGCTTGCCGATAGTACCCTGGATGAAATACGCAGTATCTCCAGAGGATTGCATCCTTCGAATCTCCATCGGTTGGGTTTGACGGCGGCCATTCGAAGTATGGTGAACGAATTGGATGAAAGTACTAATATCCTATTTACACATGAAATTGATGACATAAACGGGCTTCTGTCCAAGGAATCGGAGCTTCAGTTGTATCGGATGGTTCAAGAGGTTTTGACCAATGCGGTGAAACATGCGAATGCCAAGTCGATTCGAATAAACGTGACAAGGACGATGGAACTTATTCAAATTATGGTTGCCGATAATGGTATTGGGTTTCAATTTGAAGACGCTCGGATTGATGCGGATGGTCTAGGCTTAAAAACACTTTTTGAACGCGCCAAAATGGTAGGTGCGACCGTTAAATTTGAGAGTGCTTTGGGCAATGGTACCATAGTAAGTATCAACTGTCCGATTTCGAATAAAACAATTAAGATCGTTGTTTAAAACCTCCGATTTGCATATTCCGCCTCGTACAAGTTTTCTTTATTCTTGTAAAACCCCTCTTCATCCACCTTATACCACATGGCATTGGTCTCATGCGTGTAGGCAGGTGTAAAGACGTCGACCAGTTGGGTGAACGAATTTGGCATGATCGAATGGATGTTGCCCTCGTTTGCGGTAAGAATGCTCACATCTCCTTTCTGGATGATCTCATTACTGGTTTGCCGGATCACACATTTATTGACGGTGAACGACTCTCCCTTGACGAACGCTTCTCTAGTCTCCTCCAGTTGTTTTTCTACGGAATAATTTTTGGCTAGTAGGTTCCCGGAAACCACATTGATCACCCCCGTCATTTCAGGATGATCATGATGCGGGATGTATTCACCTTCTTCAAATTGAAACAAAGACACCTGAAAATCTGATTCATAATGCAAGGAAGCCGATTCGAACCAATCGGGCCGCTTGTTTTCATAATTCTCCATGGCCGTTTTGATGTTCTTAAATTCAGGAAAATTACATTGCAGTAACAGTTGTTTTACTTGTTGGGTATAGTGTTTTTGATCCCATGGTAGCAGGTGTTGCGATTTCGCCAATTGCGTAAGACGACTCAAAAAGGCATCCCAATTAAGTGGGGTGTTGGCATCCCATTTACCGAGAAAGCCATTGTCCTGCTGTGCAAGGGTCGATAGGGAGTTGAGCTGCAAAGCAATACTGGCAAAACCCAGGGCGCTAAGTTTTATGAATTCTCGACGTTTAAAATCGGCCATGAGACGTTGAATTATAATGGATACATGCGTTGAATGGGCCAGTCGTCCTGATACCCCCGCTGCCATTCCAAATTGGCCAATTCATCTTCAGAGGAGAGGCAGGCATCCAGATTCGATCTTATCTGCGTTTCGTCCATGCCCTGACCAATAAATACAATTTCATTCTTTCGGTCACCAAAAATCTGATGCCACTCGGATTCGATGTGTTTTTGATTTTCCACAAATCCCATGAATTGAATTCGCTTTTCGAAAGGCATGCTGCTCCACCAAACACCGGCGCTGTCGGTGCGCAACGATCCACCGGCCTGTCCCCAAACCAAAGCTTGCTCTGGGCGGGAGGCCACCCAAAACAGGCCTTTACTGCGAATAATGTTTGCGGGAAATTTGTATTGCACATAGTCCCAAAATCGTTGAGGGTCGAAGGGTTTTTTGCTTCTGTAAACGAAGGAGGAGATTCCGTATTCTTCGGTTTCGGGTGTATGCTCATCTTTTTTGAGCTCTTCGATCCAACCAGCGCTCTGCTCGGCTTCTTCAAAATTGAAAAGACCGGTATTTAAGATGGCTTCGGGGGCTACTTTACTAAAGGTTGTCTCGATTATTTTTGCTGAAGGGTTTAGTTTCTTCAACGTTGCCTTAAGCAAACTCATATGATCTTTGGACACTAGATCGACCTTGTTCAATACAATTACATTGGCAAATTCGACCTGGTCGGTCAATAGATTTACAATGGTTCGGAAATCGCCCTCCATATCGGTAAGGTCTCGGTCCTGTAAGGTTTCCGGGCTTCCAAAATCCTTAAAGAAATTGAATGCATCCACAACGGTGACCATGGTGTCTACATAACTGAATTTTGAGAGGTCGATACCGTTCTCTTCATCAATAAAGGAGAAGGTTTGCGCCACTGGAACAGGTTCGCTTATGCCCGTGCTTTCGATGAGCAAGTAATCGAATCGATTTTCTTTGGCCAAACGTTCTACTTCAATCATCAAATCTTCACGAAGGGTACAGCAAATACAGCCATTGCTCATTTCCACCAACTTTTCTTCAGTCCGGGAGAGGGTGTTTTCATTTTTCACCAAGGCTCCATCCACGTTCACTTCACTCATGTCGTTCACGATAACAGCCACTTTTAAGCCATCTTTGTTATGCAACACATGATTGAGAAGTGTAGTCTTTCCGGCACCTAGAAAACCGCTAAGCACCGTAACCGGTAATTTATTTTGAATCATTTCCATGTATTAATGCAACTGAGTTGCAAATATAGCATTTTGGAATTTTGCGTGGATAGTTATTAACCTGAGTTAAAACCTTACAGGCACCTGCGGACTTACTTTTTATACTTTAAATCCTGCGCTTTGATCTCTTTGGTCCATAATTGTTCACCATCCTTATCGAAGATGGATATGGCAAGAACGCGATCGGTCCGTGGACCACTTACCTTCAACATGCCAAAGTTATGTTCCCCAACCAAAGTTTCTTCCAATTTATTGGTATTCAGCTTTTCTGGGTCGTTGTATGCACCAGCCGTTAACGAAGAGCAGGTGAGGTCATACAGCGGATACACGTATCTGTTTTCCTGCAGCCGACTGAGACCCGTGTGGTGCCTGTCCCCATCCAGAAAAATAACCCCTTCGATCTTTGCTTCACGAATCTTATCGATCAAATACTGACGCTCCTCCGGGAAGGTCGCGTAGTTTTCGTGCATGGCTTCTGTACTCAATACCTGTCCTCCTATGACCACAAACTTGAAGGGCGCATAACTCGAAGTGAGTGCATTGATGAGCCAATCGATCTGCTGCTTCCCAAGAATTTGACGATCTTCGGTAAAATTGCGATTGGAAGTTCTAAAATAACGGTTATCCAAGAGAAAAAACTGCAAATCGGCCCACTGGAAGGATCCGGTGATCCCGCCCTGTCCAAGTACATCGTAATTAGGATTGCCCCAAAAGAGTTGGAACACCTCTGCCGCTGTTTCCTTGAGCCAAAAACTACCATCTGAATCGTTAGGTCCAAAATCATGATCATCCCAAATCGCGTAGTGATGCGTGGATGCAAGCAATGGCTGAAGCTCGGGCAGGGAACGGGTGTGTGTGTATCGATGTAGAAAACCGGTACGGGAGTTCCAATCGGCTTCGCGCAGGTAGGTATTGTCTCCCAGCCAAAGCATGAAATCGGGCTGCTTGCGGTGAATGGACTCGAAAATCTCAAAATCACTTCCATAGGGCTTTCCAGGTCGATCGAAACGTTCTTCGTTCACATAATTACAACTGCCGATCGCGAAGTTAACTTCCGGAGGATCGGTTCTCCATTGCCAAAGTGTTTGGGACTGAAACTCCATAGGGTAGTCCCGTCGTATTTTTTTGCCATTCACAAAAAGCTCATAAACATATCGTTTCCCAGGGAGTATTTGATCGGCT
>JBCCHR010000285.1:0-4401 GCA_039028655.1 Bacteroidota bacterium | reverse complement strand
GAACCCAAATGCGGCTTCCATCCCAACGCGGGCTATGTGAGGTAACTTTCAAAAGCCTTACTTACAATGGCATGTCGGTCAAAAAAGACAGCACCGGAAATGTCTTGAGCGGAAGAGAGAGTAATTTCCTGATGCACTATTATGTTTCCGCATCCGATTCCCTGGAAGTGAAATACGAACTGAACGACGGATTAGACCCCAGGTTCAGCTTGCTGGAATACTCGCTCGACCTAATGGAAAATGAGGCGTTTACGGTCAATCAACGGCCCAAACATACCATGCCCAGACCTTTCGTCACAACCGATGCAGTGATCGTAAGGCGAAGTCTCGACATCAATGCCCTGAGAGCAGTAAACGATACCATAATGCCGCCCGTGAATGAGTAGAGTGATCGCCATAGCGGGCATGGGTTGGTTGGGGGTTCCGCTGGCACAGCATCTCAAATTATTGGGCTTCAAAGTAAAAGGAAGCGTTACTAAAGCAGAGAAAGCAGCGACTCTCGAAAAGGATGGTTTCGAAATGTACAGCATCACTTTGACCGAAAATGGGGTGCAAGGTGATCCAAAAGGTTTTCTTGACCAGGTAACCGACCTCATCGTGATGATACCACCCGGTCTAAGGCGTAACACCGGATCGGATTATGTGCTGAAAATGACCCACTTTTTGTCGGAGATCGAACGGGCGAAGGTACCGCATTGCATCTTCGTGAGTAGTACCTCGGTATACGGTGACCAGCAAAATTCAGTCACCGAAAAAGACATCCCGCAGCCTGAAAATGAAGCTGGAAGGCAACTCTTTCAGGTAGAGCAGTTGTTCTTTACCTCATCCGCCCAATCCACCATCGTGCGATTTGGTGGTCTGTTTGGCGGCAATCGGCAGCCGGCAAGATACCTCGCAGGACGGGAGAACCTACAGGGGGCTAATGCACCCGTAAACCTTATCCATCGCAATGATTGTGTGGGGATCCTTACCCAGATCATCAAACAGCAGTCGTATGGGCAAATTTTCAACGCAGTGCACCCAAAGCATCCACTTAAGGCCGATTACTATACCAAAAAAGCTTCCCAGTTGGGGCTCAAGATCCCGCAATTTGCCCAACCCGATTCAAGCGAAAAATACAAACAGGTGGATTCGCTTAACCTCGAGCGCGTCTTAGGGTATTCGTTTGTGCATGACCTCTGATACATCAATTATCCTTATCTTTATTTTCCATTTTTTAAAACCAACCTATGAAAGCTCTTCTTAGCACAATTCTTACCATTTTCTGTTCTTTTTTCTTCGGAATTCAATCGCAATCCAGTGTTGCTCAGACCTATGACGAAAGCATGTACGACGCCCTGGAATATCGCCTGGTTGGCCCGTTCAGAGGGGGAAGAAGTGCAGCCGTAACCGGGGTTCCCAATAAGCCCAATTTATTCTATTTCGGTGCCACAGGAGGCGGGATCTGGAAAACCAACAATGGCGGTCGTACCTGGGAGAATATCAGTGATGGTTATTTTGGAGGGTCCATTGGTGCGATCGAAGTAGCTTCCGGAGATCCCAATGTGATCTACGTGGGAGGGGGAGAAAAAACGGTACGAGGCAATGTCTCATCGGGATATGGGATCTGGAAAACCGAAGATGCCGGCAAGACCTGGAAGGAAAGTGGCCTGAAGAACAGCCGGCACGTGCCACGAATCGCCGTGCACCCTAAGAACCATGATATCGTCTATGCGGCCGTACTCGGCAATATCTACAAACCCACCCAGGAGCGTGGTGTATACAAAAGCACCGATGGAGGGAGGAATTGGAAAAGAACGCTTTTTGCCAATGAAAATGCAGGTGCAGTAGACCTGATCATGGATCCCAATAATCCAAGGATCTTGTACGCCTCTACCTGGAACGTTCGACGAACGCCCTACAGTTTGAGCAGTGGTGGTGATGGCTCTGCCCTTTGGAAAAGTACCGATAGCGGAGAGACCTGGAAAGAGATTTCTAAGAATAAAGGGTTCCCATCAGATACTTTGGGTATCATTGGTGTGACCGTCTCACCTGTGAACGGAGAGCGCGTTTGGGCCATCGTGGAAAACAAGAAAAAAGGAGGTGTGTATCGCAGCGACGATGGTGGCGACACCTGGAAGCAGATCAATAGCGAACGTAAACTGCGACAGCGGGCCTGGTATTACACCCGGATCTATGCCGATTCTAAAGACGAAGATGTGGTTTATGTATTAAATGTACGCTACCACAAGAGTACCGATGGTGGAAAAACATACAGTACCTACAATGCCCCGCACGGGGATCATCACGACCTATGGATCGCTCCTGAAAATCCGAATAGGATGATCATCGGGGACGACGGAGGGGCACAGGTTACCTACGATGGTGGGGAAACGTGGAGTACCTATCACAACCAACCCACCTCTCAGTTTTACCGGGTGACCACCGACAACTCCTTTCCGTATCGCATCTACGTGGCGCAACAGGACAACTCCACCATTCGTATTCCTCATCGAACGGAAGGCTGGAACATTGATGACGACGATTGGGAATCGACCGCCGGAGGAGAAAGTGCTCATATTGCCATCGATCCGGAAAACAATGATGTGGTTTATGGCGGAAGCTATGACGGTTTCTTAACGCGCTACAACCATAAGAACAAAACGGTACGCAGCATTAGCGTATGGCCGGACAACCCAATGGGACACGGCGCAGAGGATATGAAATATCGCTTTCAGTGGAACTTCCCCATCTTCTTTTCACCGCACGATCCTAACAAGCTGTATACGGCTTCCAACCACCTGCACGTAACCACCAACGAAGGCGAAAGCTGGCAATTGATAAGCCCCGACCTCACTCGAAACGATCCATCAAAACTGGGATCCTCGGGTGGACCCATCACTCAGGACAATACATCCGTGGAATACTATTGTACTATTTTTGCCGCAGCCGAATCTCCCATCACTCCTGGATTGCTTTGGACGGGTAGCGACGATGGCCTGGTCCACGTTTCTCGAAACGGTGGTTCATCCTGGGACAATGTAACCCCCAGCGGCATGCCCGAATGGATGATGATCAACAGTATCGAACCCTCTCGCTTTGATCCGGGAACCTGCTATATCGCAGGGACTAAATATAAAACCGGAGATTTTGCACCTTATTTATACAAGACTACCGATTATGGGAAAACCTGGAAGAAGATCACCAATGGTATTGCTTCCGAACACTTCACACGCGTGTTGCGAGAAGATCCCGCCAAAAAAGGACTACTATACGCCGGTACCGAAACTGGCATGTACGTATCCTTTAATGACGGTGCCAACTGGCAGCCCTTTCAACTTAATTTGCCTATTGTCCCCATCACCGACCTGGCTCTGAAAGACAACAATCTCGTCGTGGCTACACAAGGACGCAGTATTTGGATCATCGACGATTTGACGGTCCTGCACCAATTGGCAGACGCCAAAGGGAAGACCAATTACCTGTTCAAGCCCAAGGAGACGTATCGAATGGGTGGCAACAGCCGGAAAGGCTCACTCACTACAGGTACCAACCATCCTGCCGGAGTGATCACTTATTTCAACCTGGCAGATCCAAAAGACAAAGAGGTCTCTCTTAGTTTTCTGAACAGCGCCAACGATACCATCAAGAGTTTTAGCACCAAAAGCAAAAAAGACAAGCTTACCGTTAAAGAAGGAGCCAACATATTTAGTTGGGATACCCGAGGAAAAGGTGCCGAACGCCTCAAAGGAATGATCCTGTGGTGGGCAAGTACCAACGCTCCTAAGGCAGTACCGGGGAACTACAAGGTCGTACTAAAGGTGGACGACGAAGTTATGTCGCAGAATTTTGTCATTTCTCCGGATAAGAATGCCGAAACGGATGTGGCCGGCATGCAACGTCAGTTCGACTTTATCACTGATATCAACGCTACAGTGGACAAGGCACATAAGTCGATCAAAAAGATCCGTAAGATCAACGAACAGCTCGGTGCTTTTCAGAAACAATACAAAGAAAATGAGGAGGTGAAAGAACTCAGGGAAAAAGCCAAAACGCTGAGTGAGCAGTTCTCCGAGATCGAGAAAGCGTTGTACCAAACCAAGAACCGAAGCGGACAAGACCCGCTCAATTTCCCGATCAGGCTCACCAACAAATTGGCACACCTTAACAGCCTGGTAGGCATGGACGATTTCCCACCTACCCAACAGGACATTGCCGTGAAGAATGAGCTCACCGAAGCCATCGACCAACAATTGGCGAAGTTTGACCAGCTGGTTTCCAGCGAGATCGCAGCCTTTAACTCCTCGTTCAACAGTTTGAAACTAAACTATCTTTTTGTTGAAGACGAAGAGTAGGCGTTCGTATCTTTGCGCACACCATGGAGTACAACTACATTAAGTCGCTGCATCTCATTTTCGTGAT
>JBCCHR010000284.1:0-4442 GCA_039028655.1 Bacteroidota bacterium | reverse complement strand
GACAGGCTTTCAAAGCTGCTCTTCGGCCCACTGCACTTTGAAAAAGAGCCTCCTTCCCTGTCTGCGCGTCAGATGATTGCTGATATTCTTGCTGGGCTTACTGTCTCCCTTGCTTTGGTGCCCGAGGCTGTTGCCTTTGCCTTTGTAGCCGGCGTAGACCCACTCGTTGGACTATATGGTGCCTTTATGATGGGCCTCATCACGGCATTATTTGGCGGTCGCCCGGGAATGATAAGTGGTGCGACGGGTGCCATGGCGGTGGTGATGGTCTTTCTCATTCAAAAAGGAAACGAAGTGGGATTGGGTCTTGAGGTTCCTGTGGAAAACTTGGGACTGCAGTGGTTGTTTATCACCCTTTTGCTGGTGGGTGGTATCCAGATACTGGCCGGTGTATTGCGATTGGGGAAATTTGTGCGTTTGATCCCCCATCCGGTAATGATGGGCTTTGTGAATGGATTGGCGATCGTAATTTTCCTGGCACAGTTAAAACTTTTCCCAAACGCCGTGCCGCAGGAGATCAGCCTTTGGGAATCGCCCGGCGAATGGTTGGGTGCCCTGTTCTCGAACGGTAACTTTTGGCGCATGATGGGATTGATCTTCCTTACCATGGGGATCATGATCGGGCTTCCAAAGCTCACCAAGAAAGTGCCAGCTGCGCTGGTTGGGATCATTGTGGTGGCTTGTATCACCATTCTGGGAGGTATGGATGTAAGCACGGTAGGATCCTTCATTAGGGACGGTGGTGGAGCCGGATTGAAAGGTGGCCTGCCTACTTTTCAGGATCAGATATTCACCTTGTTTTACACCCTAAAAGGGAATTTCCTTTCTACCATTCTACCAACCGCTGTGATCCTTGCGGCTGTTGGCCTGATCGAATCGCTCATGACCCTCAACCTCATCGATGAGATGACAGAGACCCGTGGTAGCGGGAACCGTGAATGTGTGGCCCAGGGCGGCGCCAATATATTGAATGGCCTCTTTGGTGGTATGGGAGGATGTGCGATGATCGGACAGTCGATCATTAACGTGAATTCGGGTGGACGGGGCCGATTGTCAGGGGTGACGGCAGCTGTTGCCCTGCTATGTTTCGTGCTCTTTGCTTCACCCCTTATCGAGCAAATACCCATTGCTGCTTTAGTGGGCGTGATGTTCATGGTAGTGGTAGGCACCTTTGCCTGGAGTAGCTTCCGAATTTTGAATAAGATCCCAAAATCCGACGCCTTCGTGTTGATCGCAGTATCTGCCATTACCGTATGGCAGGATCTCGCTATTGCTGTGATCGCCGGTGTTATTATGAGTGCACTCACCTTCGCCTGGAAGAACGCAACGATGATCCGGGCCCGCAAGAGCATCAAAGAAGATGGAACTAAGGTATACGAGATCTGGGGGCCTTTATTCTTTGGATCTACACAGGCCTTCAATACCAAATTCGACGTGAAGAACGATCCCGATAGCGTGGAGATCGACTTTATCGAGTCGCGCGTTGGGGATCACTCGGGGGTAGAAGCCCTTCGGAACATAACCAACAAATACCTGGCGCAGGGTAAATCGGTTACCCTCACACATTTGAGCCCCGATTGTAAAACCTTGTTGCTTAAATGGAATCCCGAATTTGAAAGCATCATTCAAAACAACATCGACGACCCCAGGTACTACGTGGTCACCGATTTGATGGATAGTGAGGTATGACGCCCTCGACCTGCCCGGACTGCGCGAGGTATTCAGCATAAATAATAAAAAGGGCTTTAGGAGAAGGTATCCCAAAGCCCTTTTTTAATGCGCAGCATACGAAATTAATTCACAACAATTTTTTTGGTCTGCGCATCATTTACGGTCACAAAGTATACCCCAGCATCAAGACTGGTTAGATCCAGCTCGTAGGAGACACTTCGATTGGTAACGTCGATATTGAGTACTTCCGCTCCCAACACATTGTGCAATACCACCTTGGTGATGGGCTCGTTCTGTAGCTTTAAAACAGTATATTCTGAAGCAGGATTAGGAGCCATAGAGAAAGCATTCACAGCTTCATCCTCGGCACCTAGCACCACCAAACCATCAAATCCAAACACAAACACTCCGTCGCTATCGTTGATATAGATGTTTCCTGTTACCGGTGATGGATACACACCAAATGCTCCACCGAAGCCTGCACCCGAGGCCGGGTTGGTGTCGTACTCGTCGGCAAGTACCAGTTGAGACGGATCGGAGATATCAAAAATCCGCAATCCGGCCGTGTAGTAAGAAACATACGCGTAGTCGTCGATCACATACATATTATGAGTAGTAGCGTCGTCGGCAAAGTCGCTCACCCGTACAGGGTTGGCAATATCGGAGATATCCCAAACACTGATGTCAGGCGTTGGATTGTTGGCCAACTCATCGTTGATATACAGGTAATTTCCATCCGTCGAAATATCTCCCTGGTGGTGATACGTGATCGTTGGATCGGTGATCGTTGAAAGCAATACAGGGCTAGCAGGATCGGTTACATCGTACAGATTGGTTCCTGCAAATCCATGGCAATCGATCAATAGGTTACCGCGTACGGTAGCATCGTGGCCTTCACTTCCCAGCACCGTCATCGGAGTTGGATCGGTAGGATCAGGATTGAGGTCGTAAATGGTCAAACTCGGGAAAGAGGCATACATATACCCATTTTCGTCTATGTACAAATTGTGAGACGAAGGAAATTCGCCTGCGATCTGCGGATTGGTCGGGTTGCTGATGTCTACGATAGACGCCGTTCCCGAACCACCGGTTACGCAGTATACATAGTGGTCCCATACCTTCACGTCAAACCCGGGTACATTGGTAAGATGCGCCACCTGAGTAGGATTGGTAGGGTCGGTCACGTCTACGACAGACATTCCGTTACCACCAATAATAGCATATACGTTACCAGTATCTTCATCGATATATTCCCAGACATCGGTACCGCTGTTACCGCTGGTGAGTTCGCCAAGGAGTGTGATCTCCTGCCCCAGGCAGAACATGGGCGTAAGGAGCATAAATAGAATAATTTTTCTCATGATTCGTTTTTTGGTTATCTGATATGAATAAAGATACATTAATATTTCTCTTAAAATCTGATATGGGTCCGGTTATAGGTCGAAATTGATAAATTCATGAGTATTTTATGAGTTTTTAAGAATTTTCTCATGATGATGAGAAACCAAATTACCGAACTGGCGCACAGATTTGTTAAAATTCATATATTTTCAACAACAAAACGATTTGCTATGAAACCAACACTCTTTCTTCTTCTTCTCACGACGATCATCGCTTGCCAACAACCCACTACCCAACCGGAACCCACCTTGGATGGCGTATGGGAATCGGTAGGTTACGGAAGAATTGTTAAGATCGAAAACGGAGGTTACCTAATGGCCGAGACCACCGATATCTCATGCATCCCATTAATGGATGGCGACATTACCGAGTTTGGCGATGCCCTCACGCTTGTTAACGACACGATTCAATTGGTGGACGGCATCAATCGATATTACTTTACGCGTATCGAGGATGCTCCACCGGTCTGCAAAAAAGACAGTCCCGAACGCACCCGAGCCGAAGGACTTGCACAAGATCCCGAACACAATTTCGAGGTTCTGTGGGAAACCTTTAACGACCACTATGCCTATTTCGAACTTCGGAAGATCGACTGGGACAGCATGTATAAGACGTACCGCCCAAAGATAACCGCCGAGACCACACCCGTGGAGCTATACAGAGTCCTCAACGAAATGCTGGAAGCGTTTAACGATGGCCATATTGGGCTGGACGCCCCCGACGAGATCGAGGATGCAGCTTTTGCTGAAGACGAAACAGAGGAATCCGCCGATGCAGCTCCAAAACCTAAGCGACTTCGCAACTACGAGGTAGCCGGCGCAGTGGCCAGAACCTATATTCCGCAGGGAAAGGAATTCAGAAACAACAATATAAGATGGGGGAAGCTGGTGGGAAACATCGGTTATTTACAACTCAATCAGATGATGGGTCTGGCCGATTATGGCATTTCCGATACCCTTTCTTTTCGCGACTATTGGATGAAATACTTCGAACTGGGTGAAGAAACAGACGATTCTACCGGAGACGAACTGGACGGTATTAATTCGGTACTGGATTCGATCTGGAAGGATGTTGCAACCACAAAGGCACTGGTAATCGATGTCCGTTTCAATGGAGGTGGTAAGGATGAGGTGGGCATGGCATTATTGTCCCGTTTGAACGGCGAAACAAGGACCGTCTTCACCAAAAAGGGACGCTTGGGCGATGGTTTTACGCCTATCAACGCAGTTGCACTCGAAGGCGTTGAGAATCCGTATCCCAATCCGGTGTACCTTTTGATTTCTACGGAATCGGCCAGTGCGACAGAGATCATGGCACTATGTACACTTTCTATGGACAACGTGACACGCGTAGGCTCCAATACAGAAGGG
>JBCCHR010000283.1:0-4443 GCA_039028655.1 Bacteroidota bacterium | reverse complement strand
TTGCGCTGTCCCAATTCCCCAGTCCTCAGGACGGCGAACGTATTGTGTACTACCCAGTAATAATGGAGTATTGGACTACTCAGATAATGGTTATGTGATTCAATCAACTTCGCCTGTGGTCCATTATAACCTGGCCGATGTGAACGGAGACTCTTTTCCAGATATCATAACCTTCGAGCGGGATGCCATTGGCGACTATCATATTTATTCATACAACAATACGGGGAGCAATGGCATTGAAAATAATTTTGATCCGGTCCCTGCCAACCTCAACTATGGTTCAGGCGCGCCTACGTTGTTCGAATTTTCAGAATTGTTGGCCGGAGATATCGACAACGATGGGGATGACGATATTGCTTTTGGACAGGGACAGGGTTCCTTCCATTGGGTGCTTTTACAGGATGGAGGTAGTTTTACAAGTGTACAAACCACCGATAACTTTGTAGCAGGCAATGAATACGTGGATTTGATCGATTTGAACGGAAATGGCTTCCTCGAGGTGCTGGTGTACAGTTCGGGTTTTGAACCGTATCTATCCTGGCATCCGGTCGATGGGACAGGGCTACTTGGGATAGGTGACTTGATTCATACTTCTGGAAATTATACAGGGGCATCCCAAGGCAATACTATGGAAGAACCGTGGACTTTTGCCAGAGATGTAGATAGCGACGGAGACGTGGATGTAGTAACACTTACTAATCGATTGGTGCATTGGTATGAGAATCGCGGGAACGGAACTTTTGAGAACCCCAAACTTTTCTCTAAGCTTACGACTTTTCAAGCTGTTTACACCATCGAAGATGTGAATAACGACGGCATTTATGACATGATCGCGAAGTACGGCGATGAGATCAGATTGTTCCTTCGATTCGCAAATGGTACCGAGCAGGAAATACTATTGGGGCCGGATACTAATGAGGGAAGGATCGCCATAGGCGATTACGAAGGCGACGGTGATCTTGACATTTTGAGTGATGGTTATATCAATGACGGTTCTGGAAATTTCAGCGTTGAATCGGATCTGGAAGGTGTATTTCCCAATCGACGGTTTCAATATGAAGACCTCAATGGTGATAACATTCTCGATTCTTACAGAGTGACAGATCCAGGTTCGGGCTTTCCTGCCCTGGAAATATTGGTGAGCAATGGACTGTACAGTTATACGGAACAAGTAGTTTTTGAGCAGGACAATAATAACAACTATTACTATGCCGTTAATTTTGAGGACATCAACATCGATGGACAAAAGGACGTTGTTTTTGTGGTGCGCGAATTAGGTCCTGATCTTAAGATGTACGTGAGTTATAATCAAGGAAACGGAAACTTCTCTCAAGCTACGGAGTATTTGGTGGTTGGACCGGAGAACGACTTTGTAGAATATCGTTTTTACCAAGACATTGATTACAATGGACGTTTCGACTTGATCCTTTTTACAGACGACGACATTTTATACCGCCTTCAAAATACAGATGGAACCTTTGAACCTTTGGAAGTTTTATTTGATGAAACCCAAGTGTGTATCAATCGATTTGATAGTGTAAAAGATTTGATTTTTGGAGATCTGGACGGCGACATGGTCAACGACTATTTGGTAGTGAGTGAGCTAGATATATCCTGGATAGGTAATAATTTTAATATCGACCCACTAACGCTGGATTACGATGGTGATGGCGTGTTCAATGTTGACGAAGATCTCAATGGCAATGGCGACCCTTCAGACGACGATACCGACGGGGATGGCATCCCCAACTATTACGACACCGACGACGACGATGACACCGTGGCTACCAACGACGAGATTACCGGCATTGGGGCAGGTGATCAATCCGGTACTAATTTCATTGATACAGACAACGACGGGGTAGAAAACTACCTCGATGCCGACGATGATGGAGACAATACACTCACCGTAAATGAAGATTACAATGGGAACGGAGACCCGATTGACGACGACACCAATTCAAACGGGATTCCGGATTTCCTCGATCCTGAAGTTTTCATCCTTTCAGCAGGTGATCAAGAGTTTGGGGATCGTTTCACGGTATCACCTAATCCATTTACCCGTGGCTTGTCGATCACATTCTTCGAGGAATTGTCAGATGTTTCCTTACGTTTATTCGATATTCACGGACGAGTGTTGCTCACTTATCAGGAAACGACGGCGGCTGAGCGTATAGAATTGACTGTGCCGGAACTTGCACAAGGCGTGTATTGGTTGGAAATTACTTCCGAAGAAAAAATGGCTGTCAAAAAATTGCTAAGACGATAATATGCTATTGGTTTTCAATGATAGTAAGTATTGAAGACTGGAAATTTGTTTGTACATGCGGCAAAGATAGTGGATTAGTAAGTTAAGATGTTGTCGGGTTCATTTTTGGTTATCTTTGATGAAAAATTTCGGGAGATGAAAAAAATAATACTTTCTTTGCTTTGTACCATATTCGTTGGTAGCATACAGGCCCAGGTGGCCAACCAAGCAGATGATCTGCTCGAATGTGACACCAACAACGACGGTTTCGCAATTTTCGACCTCACCTTTAATGATGCCACCATTTTTGGGAGTCAGGACCCGACTGATTTTATACTTACCTATCACATATCGTTGGTCGACGCCCAGGCAGGTGTTAATGCTATTGGCCCGGCCAATAGTTATCAGAATGTAACCAATCCTCAAGAAATCTATGCACGGCTCGAAGCGATTGCCACAGGCGATTTTGACACCACCAGCTTTAGTTTGGTCGTACTTGCGAACCCCGAAGCAAATCCACCGTTTCAATTAGAAGTGTGCGATAGCGACGGCGATGGCTTTGCCGAATTTTCGTTAACCGACAAGGACGAAGAGATCACATTTGGAGATCCCCTGTGGACGGTCTCCTATCACGAAACTCTTTCTGATGCTGAATTGGGCATATTGCCGCTTGCAAGTCCGTATACCAATACCATTCCATTCAATGATATGGTTTACGCCCGTGTTGAGGATATCACGAACGGTTGCCATGATACGGTGTCGTTAGCGTTGGTTGTTTATATCGATTGTCCCGTGATCGAGGATAGCCCGGATAATGTATTTATCAATGAAGGCGACGGCGACGGCCTCGCTATTTTCGATCTAACAATTAACGAAGACCAAATGCTGGGTGGGCAGGATCCAGTCGTCTATCTTTTTTCCTATCATCTTAGTTTGCAAGACTGTATTCGGGATGAAAATGAGCTTCCTACTCCCGAAGCCTATCAAAATACGACCAATCCGCAGACCATTTTCGTTCGATTTTTTAACGACAATACAGGAGGCTATGTGGTCGCAAGTTTCGATATAGAAACCGATGGTGTACTTGGCCAATCCGATGAGTTTGATACTAACTTTACCATCTATCCCAATCCATTCAGCGATGGCTTGTCGATCACTTTCTTTGAGGAAGCATCCGATATTTCCATTCGGTTATTCGATATGAATGGACGACAATTGTTCACCTATCATGAAGCGATGTCGACGGAGCGTATTGAATTGACCATGCCGGAACTCGCCCAAGGCATCTATTGGTTGGAAATTACTTCCGAAGAAAAAATAGCCGTTAAACAACTACTGCGAAGATAATTGCTCAGTTATTTTTAAAAATGGTTTGCAGGGCGTTCGTAAAATTAGTCTGCCAGCATTTCCAATCGTGCCCGCCATTGGTGATGCGCAATTCGTTTTCCACCTCGTACTCTAAGAACAACTGTTGAAGGGATGCCACGACAGGAACAATGTTGTAGGCATCATCATCGCCTACCGAAAGGTGGTAATTGGGTTGTTCGTTGGAAGTGATGAATGGATCGATCAAGTGCGTGTAGGAATAGCTGTTCCAAACGGAGTCGTTAAAAACCCCCTCTTTTGCGAAGGCTGCTACCTTTCTGGAAGAGGACAGATCGGGTGGTAAGGGCTCGTAGGACGCCGGACTTAACAGGATCACTTCGTCAAAAAGATCGGGATATTTCATTGAAAAGCGGAGGGCACCGTAACCACCGGCCGAATTCCCGGCTATGATGCGAGCGGGTTCCATATCGATCCCAAGTTGCCGCTCAATGGCAGGGATAAATTCACTTATATAGAAAGTCTCCATGGGTAGCTCACGATCTACATACCAGGAGTTTCCGGCGCTCAGGCTTACCGCTCTCATAGGAGGGATCACGCCGTGCCCGATAAGCGAATCCAATAAGGAAGCCGCGTTACCTTCTTCCTTCTGGAACCAATCCTCCCTGTCGCCACCATGACCGTGAAGGAGATACAGCATCAAAGTAGTGTCCACTTTCTGATCGGAAGCAGGCGTGTATAGGTTATATACGGTACAATTGATAGGCTCCATGCAAGCATGTGCGAGATAAGGGACATCGTAAGTAGCTTCAATAACCCCTTCTGCATTATCGAGAACTGCCTGCGCGTCGCCTTCATTCATCGGTGCCGCA
>JBCCHR010000282.1:0-4451 GCA_039028655.1 Bacteroidota bacterium | reverse complement strand
GCCTATAATAATCGAAAAATACACTAAAAAAGTAGAATGTTGCAGTTATATCCCCATGAATTCGAATCAGTTTTCAGGAGTAGAAGGCGTAAAAAAATCACAACGCTTCAGAAACCAATAGGTGCAGCCCAAAGCAATTCCGAAGAAAAAAGTACACAGCCAAGCCAGACGGTGCTCTGAGGGATGCGCCAGAAGTTCCCAACTATTGCCTAAAAGCGTACGTGGCTGTTGCAATACATCCCACGAATTCCATCGTTCGAACCTGCCCAGGTAGATTCCAAAGCCGATCATGAACGGGACCGATCCAACTAGCAGTTTTCGTTTCCAGCGAGCGAGTCTTGGCAGCAGCAATTGCTCCATATCCCGGAGTGACAAGAAATAGAAGAGCAACCCGCAACTGGCGAAGGCAAGAATAAGGACAATGTCCAGCAAACCCATATTGGCTTCGGTTCGTTGCAAGTGGATAAGGTCGGTAATGATATAAGGAGCATTGGGCAGGAACAACAACCAAATCGCAAATACAACATAAAACCAAAACCAAGACAGCTTTTTTCTGGACCCTAGGAACAGGGTGATCGCAAATGGCATTGCAGCGAGGAACAGGTTCCATACCAAAAAGAAGAGAAAGAAGGAGTGCGTGATCTTGACACGGACCATCAACAAGAACAGACATAGCGCCACGCCTCCGGTCGCCAGGAAGAGTTCGTTGAAATGGTTAAAAATATGGGCTTTAATCTTTTCCATGAGCACGAATTTTTTCGATAAGGAGCACTGGCAGGATCCCAAACAAATAGGCAACAAGATCCCAACCATCGAATGTATTTCCCAACGCGATGCGGGCCAGAGGATGTTGGATCTGAAGCCTATCGGCCACGGAAAACAACTGCATGAGTTCGATGCCAAAGGCGATGAGCAGCACGATTAGCAACACACGCTTTCCCGGGATACGAGTGATCGCCCGGATGAACGTGTACAACAAAGGAATGACCAGTACATCGCCTACAAACCCCCGTATGAACTGAGTGAATTGAAAGTAGGCAATGGCCACTTCCGTAACCAGCAACAAGATGAATATGGTGAAATAGTTTTTCATGTGTTTGTTTATAGGTCGGAGGTCCGAAGATGGAAGTCCGAAGTACATCTTTTGATCAGCTTCCGACTTCCGACTTCCGACTTCGCGCTTCTACCCGTTCCCCCAATCGATCTTTCGGCTGGCAAACATGATGATGGCAAGGATCACAAACAGGCCAATACTACCGGCAAGGAGGGCATAGTTTTCCAGTTGGATGATCACGTAAATAAAGGCGTACAATGAGCCTAATGACGCCGCTACCAAGAGCGGGAACTTAAAGCCTTTTAGGATGCCACGTGAATACAAGGTGATGAGCCCCAGGACCGATCCACCGGCGATCAGGTAGGCCTTTAGAAAGGAACTGTGCTCGGAAATGGAGATGAGTAGTGTGTAGAACATCACCAGCGCCAGACCGATCATTACATATTGAAAGGGATGGATATAGATCTTACTCACCAATTGGATGAGCAGGAAGACCAATAGGGTAAGGCCAATGACCATGAAGCCGTATTTGGCGGTGCGTTCACTTTTTTGGTACTCGTCCACAGGCACGATGAGCTTGGTGCCAAAGGCAAACTCCAGCAAGTCTGGCAACCTATTGAAAAATTGCTGTTCGAACTGTCGATTGATCTGCAGCACCTTCCAGGAGGCGCTAAAGCCGTCCTTCGAGATCTCCCGCGAGCCATCTTCAGGGATGTATTTACCCATGTGGCTGGGAGAGTCCCAATCCGATTCCATGGTTACCCGGGTTTCTTTTCCCACGGGAATGAATTGTAAACTTTCGCTACCGTTGATGTTCAGGTTGAAAGAGAAGGGGAGGCCGCCATTGTTTTCCGAAGAAATACCCGAGACCGAACTACTCTGTAAGGCATTGAGGTATTCTTGAGAGTAACGGGGCGCCATGGCAAGCACCTGATCGCCCACCTGCACCTCCAGGTTGTCTTTCACACCTTTCAGGTTGGACGACCGGATGAGCAATGTGATCTTATCCCAAATGATATCCCCCGGAAGGATGTCCTGTTCGGTAAAATCGATAGGGGGGAAGTTACCTTTCACGCCGATTTGGGCCGTGTAGACCGCGCTCTCATAAATACCTCTTTGCAAGGGTTCTTCTTTTATTTTTACTGTAGAATCAATGTAAAGCGCATCGGGGAAGAGGTAGGCTTCGTTGAGGATCTCCTCCGTTTTGATCTCATAGCTTTTTGTTTTCTGAATATAGACTTTTTCTTCTTTGTAGGTCTTGTACGGAATCTTCAGAACCGGACCGGACAGTACTACTTCCTTGCCCCATTTGCTGTTAATATCGCGCACGACCTCCTGTTGCCGGAAGGCACGTTCGCTAATGAGTTCTTTTACGAACTGAAGCGGAATAAGAAGAATGACCAGTAAGAACCCTACCACCAGCATACGAGCGGTGATCGAGTATTTTAACCAATGAGAGAATTTACCTTTTTTTGATTCCATAAGTTGTGTTTTAGAGATTACTATTCGGTTTAGATATAATAGGTGAGCATATATAGGTAACCCATGGCCACCGGTAGGTTAGCCAGCAGTATACACAGTGCGCAAAAGGATTCCAGGCGGTCCTTTCGGATAAGATCGATCAGGGTGAGCAGGGCGCAGATTCCGTTGAACAGGAGGGCAATGACAATAAATGCTAAACCCAGAAAGACGATGGACAATCGCTGGCCCAACGCGAGTTGGATTAGAAACAACAAGGTGCCGATCGTGAAAAAGGTACCAGCGATACGGGCCGCACCACGTAAGGTGATCATCAATTTATGCTCATTCTTCATAGACAGGAGTTTTTATGGGCGTTAGGGTTTTTTGTTGCTGAAGCACTTCGAGCGCTGCCAGGGTTTCTTCAGAAAAAATCATCGTACGAAAGGTGTCAAAATCCAGTGGGAGTACCGTTTTATAATCGAAATGATGAAAGCTGTTACTGCGTTTACCGAGAAGAAACGAATGCCGATAATAGGTAGCGTACTCCGGCAGAAGTAGCGTGCCGATTACCAGGACCGCAAACAAGTAAGGGGTGCGTTTGCCATTGCCAAAGCACAGGTACTGCAAGGCTATTTCGTCTTCTGCACCCGTTGGAAACCCTGAGAGAACATGATAGGCGTCGTGGCGTTCCACTTTGGGAATGAGCTCGAATGCATTGTTGCGTAAGAACAAACCTAACTGGTATCCAAAGGTATGTTTAGACATCTCCATAAGCTGTGAACTATGGATGTTCCAGGGTTGTTTTTTCTTGAATCGGAGGTAGAGACGCTGTGTTGTTTCGAACAACCAGTGTACCCATCTTTTTCTATTTTCTAACATAAAGTACTTTGAATTACAAAGTGAATGATCAAAAAAAAGCACATTCACCGTTCTATTTCTTTCGTATTAATTTTTCCAGGGCATTGATGTGTTTTCTAAACTCGCTCTTTCCCAGTTTGGTGGCTCTATATCGGGTGTTTGGTTTGCGACCGATAAATTGTTTTTCCACCGAGATATAAGCTTCCTTTTCCAATGATTTCAAGTGGCTCGCCAGGTTGCCATCCGTCACATTCAGCAGCTCCTTCAGGCGATTGAAATCGGCATCATCGTTCACCACCAGGATGGACATGATGCCCAACCGTATTCGGTGGTCAAATAGCTTATTTATGTTGTCGATAATACCCACGTCTACGCCTTTTTCTCATGTACGTACATGATGGTACCGTACACAATGTGCATCACCCCAAAGCCCAGTACCCATAACCAGAACCCATAGCCCGGAATGACGGCGCAAATTAAGCCTAAAATTATTTCTACATAGCCCAGATAACGAATTTTTCCTACGGTGTATTTGGACGCATTTACCAAGGCCAAACCGTAGAATATGAGCATGAGGGCGCCCGTTTGTCCGTATTTATGTTGGTTGAGAATGATCAGGATATAGATCCCACCGGTAATGAGGGGGATCAGGAAATTTGCCAACAGGCGTCGGGTAAGGGGATCCCAAACCTTTACGCCTTCCTTGCGTGCTTTCCGAGTAGTAAGATAGATGGCGGTTACCACACTAAAGAGTGCGATGAGCAATAGATCCAGTAGTATGTACCTAAAAACCATCCCGTCCAGAATGAGGTACTCTCGACCAGAATTGTCCACCAACCAATAGGCGACGGCGGCCCCGATCAAGGCGTACAATCCCGCAAAAATGCCGGACAAGCCACTGAGGGAAATAAAACGGGAGGACTTGTTCATGAGATCTTTGATCTCGCTGATGTCTTTTAGATAATCTTGCTCACTCATGGTAAAGTACTTTGAAAAACAAAGTAAATATAAATGTCTAATGCCACCATATTTTTTATAATTATTTAACATTTGGCGCTGCTTGGTGGGTGAATAGGGT
>JBCCHR010000281.1:0-4476 GCA_039028655.1 Bacteroidota bacterium | reverse complement strand
GAGTTTCATAAACCGTAACTGGATCATTACAATCTGCATTTCTTTGCCTGATCCCGCCGCCTTTGGCATTTTCAGCAAAGAAATGTGCCTTGGCGTCTGGGATGATTACTTCCACCTGGTAGCCATTCTCACGAACCAGATCCAATTCAGAAACAGAAAACTCTGAAATAATAAAATGTCCTTTTTTCTTGATTCCATGGTCCACCGGGATTCCCAGAGATTGCAATCGTATTAAGTCTTCCGGTATCGAGTAAGAAATTTTCGCTCGTTGGTAGATTTCCTGCGCCTCCTGTGAGAAGCTTAAGGATGAAATGAGAAGGGATAGGGCGACGATTAAATTTTTCATCTATAGCTTTTTTATCTGCGAATTTGGTCACAGATATCAAAGATAACTTACAAAGGCCGATTCCCCCATATTTGTGAGAATAAAATGATATGTCCCAGAACGGCAATATTGTTCTATGATTGCTGCTCCAACCAGCGCCTGGCGTTCACGAAAGCCTGTATCCATGGCGAGATCTCGTCAACTCTTCCCGCCTGGTAATGTGCCCAGTTCCATGGGAAAATGGAACGCTCAATATGAGGCATGGTTACCAGATGTCGTCCTGTGGCATCACAAAGCATGGCAGTGTTGTAATCGCTGCCATTAGGGCTGGACGGATAGCCTTCATAACCATATTTGGCTACGATGTCGTAATGGTCTTCTGGCATGGGTAAATGAAACTTCCCTTCGCCGTTACTGATCCAAACGCCCAGTGTACTGCCTTCCAACGTGGAGAGCATGACACTGTTGTTTTTCTGAACCTTCACACTGGTAAAAGCGCTCTCGTGTTTGCCGGAATCGTTATAATGCATTTTGGAAAGCTGCGGATGGTCCGGATTGATGAGGTCCAGTTCCAAAAAGAGCTGGCAGCCGTTGCAAATCCCAACGGAAAGGGTGTCTTCCCGTGCAAAGAAATTCTTGAGTGCATTGTTGGCCTTTTCATTATACAAGAAGGCTCCTGCCCATCCTTTGGCTGATCCCAGCACATCGCTATTGGAAAACCCTCCCACGGCACCAATAAACTGAATATCTTCCAAGGTTTCCCGACCTTCGATCAGATCGGTCATATGAACATCTTTTACATCAAATCCGGCCAGATACATGGCATGGGCCATTTCACGCTCACTATTGCTTCCTTTTTCCCGAATAATGGCGGCTTTAAACCGTCTTTCCGACCGCGGTAGCGCTCCTTCGGCAGGTAGCAATCCCTCAAATCCCTGCGGGAATGTATATCGAAGTGGTTGGTTCTTGTAATTGTCGTATCGCTCTTTTGGCAGGTTTCCTGCTGTCTGTTTTTGATCGAGTAAATAGGAGGTTTTATACCAAACGTCCCGCAATTCAGAAACAGAAAAAGAAAAGGTGTCGGTATGGTTTTTTAGCTGAATTACATCGCCTTCCACCACGGCACCGATGCGTTGAAAGACCACACCGGCCGCACCGAGCGATGCTTCCAGTACGGCATCCTCTGAAGCCTGAATCACCACGCCACAATTCTCGGCGAATAGTACTTTTACCGAATCCGTCTCATCCAATCCGGTAAGGTCAAGTTGGGCACCCAGGTTGACTTCGGCAAAGCACATTTCCAGTAGGGTAGTGATCAATCCACCGGAGGCTACATCGTGCCCGGCGACGATTTGATCCTTTTTGATAAGTTCCTGAAGTGCTTCGAACACCGTTTTTACATAGGCAGCACTTCGCACAGACGGTACTTCGCTACCTATTTTGTTTTGTGTTTGGGCGAAGGAAGAACCGCCCAATCGGAAGTCATCCTGAGAGATATTGATATAGTACAATCCCCCTGCATCTGCCTTGGCAACCGGTTCGACCACCTTGCGAATATCGTTGCAATGTCCGGCCCCCGAAATGATCACCGTTCCCGGGGCGATCACCTCGTCGTTGGGATACTTTTGTTTCATCGACAGGGAGTCTTTACCGGTAGGTACATTAATTCCCAGTTCGATGGCAAACTCGCTTACCGCCGCAACCGCCTCGTACAAGCGGGCATCTTCTCCATCGTTGTTACAGGGCCACATCCAGTTGGCCGACAGGGACACGCCCGACAACCCATTCTCAATGGGAGCCCATACAATATTGGTAAGCGCCTCGGTGATCGAATTTCTGGATCCGGCCTTCGCATCGATCAGGGCACTCACAGGTGAATGTCCGATAGAAGTTGCAATTCCGTTGGTCCCATTAAAGTCGAGTGCCATCACGCCACAGTTGTTAAGCGGTAGTTGCAGCGGTCCGGCACATTGTTGCTTGGCTACCAGGCCTCCTACACAGCGATCCACCTTGTTGGTAAGCCAGTCTTTACAGGCAACTGCTTCCAGTTGCAGCACCTGTGCCAAATACTGGGGTACCGACTTCGATTCGTACGAAAGATCATCGTAACTTCTGTCAATCCGCCGGTCGTTCATCACGGTTTTTGGTGAACTGCCAAACATATCATCGATGGCAAAATCCATGGGTTTATCGCCCTTAGTGGCACTTTCAAACACAAAACGATGGTCGCCGGTAACATCACCTACGGTGTACATGGGCGAACGCTCGCGCGCTGCTATTCGTTGGAGTTCGTCGATGTGATCGGTTCCAATGACCAGTCCCATTCGCTCCTGGGATTCGTTGCCAATGATCTCTTTGGCAGATAGGGTAGGATCGCCCACCGGTAGTGCATCGAGGTCGATCTTACCACCAGTTTCTTCTACCAGTTCGCTCAAACAGTTGAGATGTCCCCCTGCACCGTGATCATGGATGGAAACAATGGGATTTTGGTCGCTTTCTACCATCGCGCGGATGGCATTGGCGGCTCGTTTTTGCATTTCGGGATTTGAACGTTGAACGGCGTTGAGCTCAATACCGCTGGAGAATTCGCCTGTGTCGGCCGAAGAAACAGCTGCTCCTCCCATTCCAATGCGATAGTTCTCTCCGCCAAGGATCACCACCTTGTCTCCCTTGTTCGGTGTTTCTTTGAGGGCTTGTGATTGTTTTCCGTAACCGATGCCTCCAGCCAACATGATCACTTTGTCATACCCCAACTTTCTATTGGCTTCTTCGTGTTCAAAGGTGAGTACGGAACCAGCGATCAACGGTTGTCCGAACTTGTTCCCAAAATCGGAAGCACCGTTACTCGCCTTGATCAGGATGTCGATCGGTGTTTGGTATAGCCAGGGACGTTCTTCCATGGCTTTTTCCCAGGGGCGATTCTCGTTCAAGCGAGAGTAGGCCGTCATGTATACCGCTGTACCTGCGAGGGGTAAGGAACCCTTTCCTCCCGCCAAACGGTCCCTTATCTCACCGCCACTTCCTGTAGCCGCCCCGTTGAAGGGCTCCACCGTGGTTGGGAAGTTGTGCGTCTCTGCCTTTAACGAGATCACACTGTCGAAGGTCGATTTTTCGTAAAAATCGGGTCGATCCTGGGCTTTGGGCGCAAATTGCATGGCTTTTGGTCCCTTGATAAAGGCCACGTTATCCTTGTAGGCCGATACCAAATTGTCCGGCGTTTCTTTGGAGGTACGTTTGATGAGTTTGAACAAAGAGGTAGGTTGTTCTTCTCCGTCGATCACGAAGGTGCCGTTGAAGATCTTGTGTCGGCAGTGCTCACTGTTCACCTGGCTAAAACCAAACACCTCGCTATCGGTAAGTTTTCTATTTATTTTTGCTGAAAGGGCTTCCAGGTATTCGATCTCGTCTTCGCTCAATGCGAGTCCTTCCTGTTGGTTGTAGGCCGCAATGTCATCGATCTCCAGGATGGCTTCAGGTTCGATATCAATGTCAAAGGTATTTTGATCAAGCCTTTGAAACTTCTGCGACAGCATGGGATCGTACTCCGTAAACGATTCAGCAACACTAAAAAATTCTTCAATCCTAATAATTCCCTCAATGCCCATATTCTGCGTGATCTCGACGGCGTTTGTGCTCCAGGGAGTCACCATGGCGGCTCGGGGACCAATAAAAAAATCCGCAATTGCGGACTGTTCTATCTTGGGTTGGTTGCCAAATAACCAGGTTAATTTTTGATTGTCGTTCGTAGAAATTTGGCCGGAAGTTTGGACAGCAAAAACTTTGTTTTTCACGTCTCCAAAGAAATGGATCATTGCGATGGGGGTTTGAGTCGAATTTTAAAATGCAAAGGTAATTAAAATTGACCGAATCTTGAAGGAATCGAGCAGGTCTACTACAAAAGAAAGGATTGTGAGATTTTGATGAGGTTATTTGTAGCATTGCTTCGCAGAATAGCTGTATCTTAGGACCTCATTTCAAAAGCCAAAAAATCAAGCTATGAATCTAAAAAATCTATTATTAGGGTGTTTGTTGGTTGTCTTCGGAACCATTACCGCACAAGAAACCTATCCACCTACCGAGATCATTACATGGCATCATAGCCTTGACCACTGTGTGGGAGGTCCGTGTTTGATTCCCACTCAATGCTACGG
>JBCCHR010000280.1:0-4489 GCA_039028655.1 Bacteroidota bacterium | reverse complement strand
CAAGGGGGGAATGGCGCGAAACCGACTCCCGACTCCCGACTCCCGACTTCTGACTTCCATCTTCCGACTTCGTTCTTCGTTCTTCGTGCTTCGTGCTTCAAGCTTCGTGCTTCGTGCTTCGTGCTCCAACCCTACATCTGCTGTGTGAAGTAGTTATAATCTTTAAGGATGGTATCGATAAATTGTTTATCGTACAGATCGGATTGAATGTCTAACACCTCGCACACCTTTTTGCGTAACAGGTTCAAGGTCTTGAAATCGTTACTGCGCAAGGCGATCTGGTAGGTTTCTTTGATGAGTCGCACGTCTTTATCATTGAGCTGGGTGACGGTTAAGAACTTGGGCTCATAATTTTCTTCTACCTCCTCAAGGATGGTGTGGCTAATCTTAGTGCGCTTCTTGGTGCTTATCACAACCGTCCCGGCCGCCATGTCGCCAAGGCGCTGTCGTTTTTCGGAGAATAAGGTGGTAAGCAAACCTATGCTACCCAGGAATAACCAAACATCGATCACGCGCATCATCCATAAAGTAAGGTAGTTGGACCAGTGTACGGGCCGGCCGTCCAACTTAACCACCCGGGTCTTCACGATCATCTTGCCAATGGTGCGGCCATTGAACAATATGTGCATGTACAAAGAGTAGAACATAACGGGCAGTAACAGCAGTTGTTGGAGTCCAAAAACCGTCCAGTTATCGCTAAATGCCATCTGCATGGCCGAGGTAATCACCTGAACGATATAGAAATAAAGAAAAAACAACAAAAGGTCGACGGTAAAACCCAATATTCGCTCCCCCACACTTACGATCTTATAGTCGAGATTTACGTTCTGGGTGGTATTGATCGCCAAGTTTGCCATTTGAAAGCAAGTGTTTATATTTAATGAAAATTTAGCAATGCGAGAAGCCGCGTTCGTCAAGCAAAATAAGGAAAAATGGATAGCTTTTGAAAAAGCTATTCTACATAATTCAAAAATAAGCCCGGACCACCTGGCCGATTACTACATTCAGCTTACCAACGACCTCGCCTATGCGCAAACTTATTACCAGGGAAGCAAAACACTCCTTTACCTCAACTCCATTGCCTCTCAGGCACATCAGAAGATCTATATCAACAAAAAGGAGAGCAGCAATAGGCTTGTCACTTTTTGGAAGTATGAGTTTCCGTTGTTCTTTAAGCAATTCCACCGCACCCTCTTTTATTCGTTTTTAATTTTTGCGCTGGCGACCTGCATTGGGATTATTTCTACGCTCAACGACGATTCCTTTGTACGGCTCATTTTGGGAGACCAGTATGTGAACGAGACCCTTAACAATATTGAGAGCGGAGACCCAACCGCCATTTACAAGAGCGGTGGGGAACTGGGAACCTTTTTAGGCATTACCATCAACAACATTCGGGTGGCGATCATTGCTTATGCGTTTGGTGTGCTCATATCCATCGGTACTGCCTATGTGCTTTTTAGCAACGGGGTGATGCTGGGGGCGTTTTTCACCTTTTTTTACAACCGCGACCTGTTGTTTGAGGCTTCCAAATCGATCTGGCTCCACGGCACCATCGAGATCTCGGTGATCGTCGTGGCTGGCTGTGCCGGTCTGGTGATGGGCAACAGTATTTTGTTTCCGGGCACCTATTCCCGCATGTCGTCCTTTGTGAAGGGTGCCAAGGATGGGTTGAAGATCATGATAAGCACCATTCCGTTCTTTATTGTGGCTGGATTCATCGAAGGTTTCATTACCCGCTACAGCAATATGCCCGTATGGCTGGCCATGACGATCATTTTCGCCTCCCTATCCCTCATCGTCTTTTACTATATTATTTACCCCATTAAGATCCATCGAGACTATGCCGCAACCACACATTGAACTGAAGCAACGCCGGGACATAGGAGACACGATCACGACGTTCTTCGATTTTTTCAAGGTGCACCTTAAGCCATATACCAACATCTTTATTCGTTACAACGGTATTTTCATTCTCGGGTTTCTGGGTGTGAGTTATCTTATGGTAACAGGTTTCGCAGGGAGTATGCGCACCACCGAATTCAATACATTCACAGAGGACTCAGCCAACGATTTTTATATTGGCATCGGCTTTTTTGGTTTTGCCATTCTCTATATCATCACCGCCATAATGAATTATAGTCTGGCGGCCTCCTACATTGCCAATTACCAAAAGAATCCCGAAAAACTCATCGATAAAAAACCGGTCTGGGACCTGGTTTGGAAACATCTCGGTAAGATCATATTATTTATTATCCTCATGGTGTTGCTGGTGATCCCAATGGCCATCATCAGCCTCATAGTTGGCTTTATTCCCGTGGTGGGTTTCTTCGCACAGATCTTCGTTCGGCTGGGATACACGGCGTGGATGGGTATCTCCTTCATGTCCATTTTCGACGAAGGACGGGAAGTTACCGACGCCCTGGGCGAAGGTTGGCGGCTGTTAACGAAGTTTTTCTGGAAAAGTATTTTGGTCAATTTTGTAATCGGTTTTCTGATGTTTGTACTCATGATGGTACTCCTCATGATTCCTGGTTTCCTCATCGGCATCTATGCCTATTTCTCGTTGGAATCGGGTGTCGACCTGGCCGAATCGCCCATAGCCACCGTGATCTGGACGATCTCACTTTGCTTATTACTGGTGCTATACACCTTTATTCAATCGGTCACTCAAATGGGGAATGGGGTATTGTATTACTCGCTGCATGAAGAAACGTATAATCTGCAGGCGCGACAACGCATCGATCAAATTGGAGTTCGTGAGTAGGCTGTACTATATACTGTTTTTTTTATTGCTGAATCCTTTTTGGCTGTCCATCGATGCCCAGGAGGTGGCTGAAGTACGCATCGACAGTTCCCAAACAAATATGCGGTCCTTTGATGAGGACCTGTCCCAAAAATATTCCGGGAACGATTTCAACTACGAATCATCGGTGGAAGGGGAATCCCAAAACTTCATTGCCCGAGCCTTGTACTGGATCATACGTAAACTTTCCGAAGTATTCGGCATAGAGATCGACCCCACTACGTATAAGATCGTCGAGTTTATTCTCTATGGTTTGCTTATTGTGCTGGCAATTTACCTCGTGGTTCGGGTGCTGGTAGGAAGTAAGGCGGCAGCCTTTTTTACTAAGGACAGCCGAAAGCTCGCCCCTTTGAACATTCAGGAAGAACATATTGAACAAGTCGATCTGGATCAATTCATCAAAGATGCGCTGCGGCAAAAGAACTACCGGTTAGCCGTGCGCTATCTCTTCCTGAAAGCCCTGAAGCAATTGTCGTTTCGCAATCTTATCGCCTGGCACTACGATAAGACCAACCTGGACTATTATCATGAAATTGAACATCCTGAGCTAAAGGAACGATTTAAGAAACTCTCCTATTTGTACGACTACGTCTGGTATGGGGAATTCGACCTGGACGCTACCGGATTTGAGAACGCGCAAACAGACTTCGAACGTTTTAATAAAAAGATGGACCATGCTGGATAGACGTTCGAAAACCATACTCCTTGTCTTTGCAGCCGGCCTGCTTGTGATACTGCTCTCTGAAGTGTTTCGGCCACGGCCCATCGATTGGCGACCCAGCTATACAGCATCCGAAAAGATCCCTTTTGGCGGTTTTGTTGTCCATGAAGAGCTTTCTGCCTTACTGGACGGAACAGAAATAGAGGACGTATCCCGAGATCCATTCGAATTCCTTTTGGACAGCTCTTATGTTCAGAATTCGGCCTATTTCTTCCTAAACGACAATATTTTTCTGGATGAGAATCAGGTCAACCTGCTGCTCAAGTATGCTTCGGAGGGGAATACGGTCTTTATTTCGGCTAATTCCTCCGGCTATATCCTTGCCGACACCTTGAAGCATTACACTGCAACCTCCTACGATCTGTTGGAGGAAGATCTGGAGAGTCGGTTCTTCAGCCCAAGATTTCAGTTGGACTCGCTACCCAAATTCCGACGTGGCGTGTATAAGACCGTCTTTAATGAGATCGACACGCTCAACACGACGGCATTGGGCTATTTTTCTTCAGAAGAAAACAAAATGGAAGCTATTAACTACGTATCCGTCGAAGTGGGCGACGGGCAGTTCTTGTTGCACACTTTGCCAGAGGCCTTTAGCAACTATTACCTGCTGAAAGGAAACGAGCAGTATGCCGCCGGAGTATTGTCGTACCTGCAAGCCGACCGGGTATATTGGGACTCCTATCTCAAATCGGGCAGAAAGGTGATCACCTCCAATCTCAGGTTCATCCTGAGCCAGGATTCCTTAAAATGGGCCTATTACCTGGCACTTTTTGGTATGATCCTCTTGTTGCTTTTTAAAAGCAAAAGAGAACAGCGTGTGATCCAGGAGATCAAACCGTTGGAGAACACCTCGATCGAGTTTACCCGAACCATTGGAGACCTGTATTTTCAGCATAAGGACTATACCAATATCATCACAAAGAAAATTACCTACTTTTTAGAGGTGGTGCGGTCGCAGTACT
>JBCCHR010000279.1:0-4501 GCA_039028655.1 Bacteroidota bacterium | reverse complement strand
TCATTTGCGCACGAAGGGCCCGCAATTCGGTATCCGACAGTTTCTTTTGATAGCTCTTTTCCAGTGCTTCTTTCACCAAGCGATCGGTCTTGCGCTTGTTCTTCTGCCGGGACCACAGCAACACGATCACCAGTAACGCCAGCACCGCCAATCCAATAAAAGCAAACAACAGCAGCCTACTTTTCTTCAAATTATCTTCGGCAAGTCGATTCTCGGCATTCAGCTGCTCGATCGCCTTGTTCTTTTTCTCGGTCTCATATTCCAGCGCCAACTTCTCGATCGCGCCCCTGCTGCGCACATTGTAGATCGAATCCATGACCACACTTCGCTCCTGGTAATACTCCAACGCCCTTTTGTAATCGCCTTTGGTGAGGTAAATATTGTACATCAGGTCCAGGTTGTACTTGGCCAGGTAGAGGTCGTTGTTCTTTTTACTGAGTTCGATGGAACGGCTCATATAGTCTTCGGCAAGCGCGATACGATTTTGCGCGAAGAGTATTTCGGCGTAAGTACTATAGGCAAACATCTTGTCGAACTCAGAATATAGCGAATCCGAATAGGCCAGGGAGATCAGTACATTCTCTTCTGCCTCCTCATAACGTTTCATCAAGAACAACGTATACGCCTTGTTGTTATAAGGCAAACTTAACTGAAGATCATTTTTGTTCTTCTTCCGAAGTGCGATGGCCTTGTCCAGATACACCAACGATTCCGCGTATCGCTGCTCGGCATCCAGGCAGGTACTCATATTCGAATAATAAGCCGACAGGTGTTCATCAAACTCCCCGCTGTTCTCCTTGATCGCTATGGCCTTTTCGTAATACCCCTTGGCGTTATCGTATTCCTCCAGAAACAAATAGGCACGCCCGATACCCGCTGAAGCCGTTGCGATGAGGGACGAATCGGTGGTGCGCTCGGCATAGCGCAATGCCGTAAGGTGATATTCGATCGCCTGTTGGACCTTAGAATCGTCGTCGAACAAGGCACCAAGCGAATTATAGATACGCGCCTTGTAGGTAATGGAGTCCTTATGTATCTCGGCATACTTGAGCGCTGTTTGAGCGGCTGCCTTCCCCTCGTCGAGGTTTCCTTCGGCTCGCTCGTATCGGCTTAGCAGTAAGTAGTAGCGCAGCCAGTATTCGATATTGCTATTGTCGTCCAATTGGTCGGCAATAACCTCCAATTGCGCTCCGGTAAGATCGTTATTGAGATCGAGGTACTCCCACCCTAATTTCAGTTGGATATCCAGTTTTTCTTCGGAATCAATTGTGCTTTCCAGCACTTTTTGCAAACTATCGATCTTCGTCTGGGCTTGCAGGCCCCAAGTAATTCCGAAGTAAAAAAAGAAACCGAACACAGACGAAACTAAGCGAAGATATCGCCCAGGCACAGGGAATCGCATACCGATATGTTCGTTTCGCCTCATCGTTAGACAATATCCGAATAATTTATCGAACCAGGCCGGGCAACGATTCAACAACGCATTGGAAGAGCCATTAACATCTTTGGCCATGTAACTCGCAGTCGTGCATGAGATTACAATGAAACTATTATAGAATCCATTTGACTATTGCCGTATCATGGCCTTGATGGCCTTTATTTCCTCTTTTAGTGCATCGATCTCTGTTTGCTGGGTCTCGATGATCTTTTGCTGCTCCTGGATGGCTTTGATCGCTACTGTACCCATGGCCGAATAATCCATCATGTAAGTAGAGCTTTCCCCATTGCGTAGCTCTGGCTTTTTGACCACCTGCGGAAATTGCTGCTCGACATCCTGTGCGATAAAGCCCAGATATCGTTTCGAACCAATTTGTCCTTTGAAACGATAGTCCACCACCTCCAGTTGCATCACCCGATCGAGCAAATTGCCAATGGGCGCGATGTCGGTTTTCAGGTTTCTATCAGAAACAGGCGTATAAGTCCCTGATACATCATCAAATGACCCGCGGTTGGCATTGTTGAAATACAGGTGTAGATCATTGGTGGTGAACGTATAAAAATGCCAACGATCGGTGTCGGTCGCAT
The DNA here is from genome assembly GCA_039028655.1 of Bacteroidota bacterium. GTDB lineage: Bacteria > Bacteroidota > Bacteroidia > Flavobacteriales > Flavobacteriaceae > Aureisphaera. The sequence continues at coordinate 2,476 of JBCCHR010000279.1, read as the reverse complement.
TTGAAATAGAGAGACCATTGGTAGTGCCCGTAGGATGGTTCACGTGAAAGGCAGTGGAGGGTGTAAGCGTGTTGATACCCACCGCATTTACGCTGGCATCGAGAACGAACATATTCGAATTATCATCCGATTCGATCCTGAAATCACGGTTGGCGCCTTGCTCATTAAAAATGGCACCGGTGTTGGCATCCAAATCGAACATGGTGAGGCCGTTCTCATACACTCGAAATCGACCGTCATTACCATCGTCTTCCAGGCTGGCGATGATCGTACCGGTAGTACTTCCATCCCTCCAGAACACATCGTCCCCAAACTGAGCGGTTCCATCGTTGTCGATCTCAAACACATTGGTACCGTTATCGGCAACAAAGAAGTCGCCCGTACTCGTTAGATTGTGCGTAAAATTGTAAATGCCCTGAGCAATGGTGGTGGACTGGTTGAGCGACCCACCCAGGATCACGTTGTTGACGCTAAGCGACAGTCCGTTGGCCGCGCCCGTTGCATCGGTATTGGCTACCCAACTTAACGCGCCCGATCCATCGGTTTGCAACACCTGGTTGGCCGTTCCATCTACCGTTGGGAAAGCATACCCTGTGGTAATGGGATTTCCGATCTGAAATTCTCCATTGGTTCGAAGTAGGTTATTGTCGAATTCCCCATAGAGAAGCGGATTGGTGGTCGAGGAGTTGTCCAGGTACAAGCGATTACTACTGGAAATACCCGAACCTGCCTCATTGCCAATAAATACACTTCCCGAGATACTTCTGGAAGAAGCAGCGTAACCCGCTCGGTAGCCCACGAATACATTTTCCGATCCGGTAACGTTGAAACCGGAAGTACGTCCAATGGCAATATTCTCCGAACCTCCACTTAGATGGAATAAGGAGCTGCCACCCACGGCCACATTGTCCTGTCCGGAGGTTAAACTACCCAAGGCCACGGTACCAATGGCGGTGTTGTATTCTGATGTTGCCTGCCCCAGCGTTCTTTCTCCAACGGCAACATTACCAACCCCTGTGTTGTTGGATTGCAGCGCACGGTTACCTATCGCAATGTTGTCCACCACAGTATTGCTCAAGGTATTTCCGGTGTTTTGACCAATGAGTATGTTATCGTTGTTATTGATAAGTTCGATCCGGAATACGCCATTGGTATTGTTGATCCAATTCATATTGGCCTCGCCTCCTACCGTATAGGAAACCACATTAGAAGAAGGACTGTAGAAGCCGGTGTTCTGCGTACCGAAATTGATACTCGCATCGCTGGCAAATCCACCATCGAAGGAGATCTCATCTACCCTACTTAGCTCACTCGGATCGATATAATAGGTAGGGTTGTCCCAATCCACCAAGCGATCACTGATGTAGAGATCGTTGGTGCTGCTGCCGTTGTCTCCAATGTACACATCTCCGGATTGCCGTTCGATAGCAGCGCCCACAGTAACCCAGTCGTCGTCTGCCAGGGCCGATGGATCTACCCAGGATAGGTTACCACTACCGTCGGTTTGCATCACCTGATCGGCGCTACCTCGCGCTGCAGGCAACACATAATAATTTGGAGATACAGAACCAAATGCCTCAGTACCTACCGCAACACTACCGGCAAAAAATCCCGCAAAAGTGGTCCCCGTTGTCCGGAGCGCTTCAGAATAAACACCATAATGCGGCCCCGGTTGTACCGGATTAATAATGCTAAAATACCCAAACTGCCTTCCAATTCCCGTGCCATCTATAGACACATAATGCCCAAAATTATCTGAGTTGTTGGACCCCGAAATAAATGTTCTGGTCCCGGAAAGGTTACCACCGCCCGTCGAACTCAATGTGTTGAACACCCCGGTATAATTTCCGCTCGTGGAAGAGGTTATGGTGTTATCCAATCCTATCCTTGTTCCAGCGGTAATGGTGTTGTCCATGGTGTTTAAAATGCCTGTTTGAAAAACACTGCGTGCATTGGTCATATTATTGTCAATGCCATTCATGGTCGACCCCGGGTTGGTGCCGCTAAACGTGTTTTGAACTCCGGTATGCGTACCATCGCCTGTACTGTTCAGGTTGTTCTCCACCCCGGTGTGATCTCCATCATTGCTGGCACCGGCCAATGTGTTACGAACCCCTACCAGGTTGTTGGTATTGGAGTTGGTCACTACATTGTTGAAGTTACCAATATGATCACCGGATCCTCCTCCGGCCAGTTGCGTAAAGATCCCGTAATGAATTCCATCACCCGTACTGGTATTGTTGTTGTAAATGCTGGTGGCCAGGCCATCACCACTACCCCCAATAAAGTTGTACATATTTCGAGTGGTCCCGTTACCAGTAAAATTATTTTCATTAAAGATATTCGAGTTGATTCCCGCGCCTGCGTAATCAGAATAGATATTCAGCGTACGGGTGGCGGTATTATCGGTCTGCCAGAGTTCCAAACGGTAGTCGGCCGTGTTCTTACCCATCGCCAGGTTTCCAAACGTATACTT
>JBCCHR010000278.1:0-4504 GCA_039028655.1 Bacteroidota bacterium | reverse complement strand
CATGTATCCCTGGAACGAAATGGATCCGGAGAACGACTCCACCTTGGCGATGATCCAGGAATTTGCCAAGCGCGGACATGGACTGGCCATCACCACTCCGGCCAACCTTACGATACGCGATAGCGTCGCCTTTGCTTTTAGTCGCTGCCTTAAGCGGGCCGAGAAGGTATCTAACAATTTGAAGTCCTTTCATAAAAAAGCTGAGTTCTACGATGAGATGCTTCCGCTGGCAGGGTTTGATGTGATCATCCTTCGCAGTAATCCTCCCTTAGACATGATCATGCTCAACTTTCTGGATAGCGTGAAGGACGATGTATTCATCATGAACGATCTCGACGGCATTCGGCGAGCCAATAACAAACTCTATACGGCGGTTTTCGAAGACGAGAACAACGAGATCACACCGCGCACTCATGTTACCAAAAACAAGGAGTATTTGAAGCGAGTGATCAAGGAGGGACCAGACCGGATGATCTTGAAGCCGCTCAACGGTTTTGGTGGTTCGGGGGTGATCCTTATCGAGAAAAGAGCCATGCTCAGTATCAATTCGTTGCTGGATTTTTACATAGACAATTCCGATGGGACATCCAATTACGTGATCCTGCAGGATTATATCCCTGGAGCCGATCAGGGTGATGTGCGTATTTTAATGCTGAATGGGCAACCAATAGGTGCCATGCGAAGAGTTCCGGGCGTGGAAGATCATCGCTCCAATGTGAGTGCGGGAGGAAGTGTCCAGAAGCATTCGCTCACGAAGCAGGAAAAGGAACTCTGTAGAAGAATAGGGCCAAAACTCATTAAAGACGGATTGTACTTCGTGGGAATCGATGTGATAGGAGGTATGTTGGTAGAGGTGAACGTCATGTCTCCCGGAGGGATCACTTATATGAACAAGGTGTACAAAACACGCATTCAGGAAAAGGTGATCGATTTTGTTGAGGACAAGGTGCAGGAGCGGGTGACCGCTTTCGAACGCCGACAAAAACTGCGAAAACACGTAAAGGAGGCCTGATCTATTGCCCTGCAGCCAGAATCATTTCAGCAAAAACAATAAATCCAAGTATTTCATGGAGCGCTTACCAATCGAGAGCATTATATCCAAAATTGAGAATGAGGAGCATTTTGAGGTCGTAGCCGAGGACTACTCGTTTACATTGAAGATCGACGATTACGTGCCCTACGCTTGTGGAGCCGTCCATGATGGTCACCAATTTCGCAAAGAGCTCTGGGAGAATTGTTATCACTCGGAATACGACCGTTGGTTTGAAGAAGACCCCTGCACCAAGGAGTTTGTGAAAACAATGCCCATCTTGATTGCCGGACGGGATAGCCGATTTGAGTACGATCTCAATCGCGAACCGGATCAGGCCATTTTTGAGGATGCCTGGGGAAAGAAATTATGGAAATCGCCTTTGCCCGAAGCGCAGCGGACGGCAAGCATGAAGAAACACAGTAATTTTTACAAAGTGGTTCATGCTCTGATCCAAAAATTGGAAGAGAAATTTGGCTCGATCGTGGTGTACGACATACACAGCTACAATTGGCGACGGTGGGACCGTGAGGTGCCCGTGATCAATCTGGGAACGCACAACATTGATAATGATCGTTTTGGAGAATTGGTAGAGAACTGGCGCCATTCGCTTTCACAACTGGTACTCCCGCGAGTGCCTGAGACCACCTCAAGGATCAACGATACGTTTTTCGGAAATGGATATTTCCTCAAATATATTACCAGAAACTTCGGAAATACCTTAGTTTTGGCTACCGAATTCAAAAAAATCTATTGCGACGAACACACCAAGGTGATCTATCCTGAAGTGGTTGCTGCCATCGAGGAGCAACTCCGAACGAAGATCCCGGAACACGCGGCACTCTTCAAGAACGCTATGTAGTTTGAAATCTGCGAACGTAGCACATTTATGACGTATCCCGAGACCATTATCAGCGAGCATCCCAACCTTCATAAGGTGGACACCCACTTAAATCGTTTGGTGAAGAAGATCGAACTGCTCAATTATATCAATCCCATCAACATTGAGCAAGAGAAACGTAATTTCTTTAGTTCGAAGTACAATGTAAACCCCAATTTCAAATACAAACGGATCGATTTCGACCCGCACAAGCTACAGCAGGAGCTGTTCTCACAGGATATCGACAGTATCAAGGATACAGAATCCCGGAACTTTTACAGAGAGGTGATCTACGATTATTCAAGTTTGATCCAATGCATAGAGACCATTGGAAAAGGGTCCAAGTTTTATTATAATTCGCTTAAATCATTCGGAACTCCTACCGAAAAAGATGTGGAAAATGCCAAGTTCATCCTGCATTTTGAAGATGAGGAAAATGAGGAGTTATTTCCCATTTTTAATGCTGAAGAAGCCGCGAATTACTTTCGAGAGTTTACCAAACGATACGATTTTGGGCTGGACCTGAAATTTTCCAATAAGATCTCGGCCGCCGCCATGGTGCAGAACAATACCCAGCGGCTCATCCTAAAAAAGAACCATCGCTATAGTGCCAACCAATTGAAAGTCTTGGCTAATCATGAGATAGGCGTGCATTTGGTGACCACCCACAACGGTCTGGCACAGCCGCTGAAGATCTTTCACAATGGTTTTCCGAAAAACCTGGAGACCCAGGAAGGATTGGCGGTGTTTAGCGAATACATGAGTGGCTGTCTTACATTATTTCGATTAAAAGAATTGGCCTATCGCGTGCTTGCCGCGGATAGTCTCCGTCGTGGATTCGATTTTTCGGCCACGTTCGATCTCTTGCATAATCAATACAAGCTCAATAGGGAAGAGGCATACACCATTTCCTTACGAGCCCACAGAGGAGGTGGATTTACCAAGGATTACCTGTATCTCACCGGACTCAAAAAGATCTATTCACGTTACAAGAAGGATAAAAACCTGAACAATTTACTCACAGGTAAGGTGTCGTTGCCTTATGTGTCGCTCATCCAAAAATGGCAACAATTGGGATTGGCCGATCCCATTATCTACAAGAACAAAGCATTTGAACAGAATAACAACGAAGATTCGAAGTTAGACTTCATCCTGGACAACCTGAAATAACTATAGAAACTTTGCTTTCAGCTCCGGAGTTGGTATCATGCAGCTCTCTTTTTTACCGAACCATTTGTAGCGATTGCGCGCCACATAGTCGTAGATCCAGTTTCTCATAAAGGCCGGAACGATCATAAAAGCGTAGGAGAGAGGATACAAACCTCCCAGATAACGAGCCACGCGCAGGGCAGCTGTGGATTTCACATATGCCTTGCCATTTTCGATAAGAATGATAGAATCGGTCTTTGACGTATCGATGCCATGTTGTTTGATCAACGAAAGGCCTGGCTCTTCCTGCAAGGCCGCAAACCGGAAACGATCCTTCTTATCTCGCTTTATCACAAAGGTGACCGAATTGTTACACAGGTTGCACACCCCGTCAAACAGTATGATCTTTTTGTCATTCATACACTCGTTGTCTTAATTGATCGTTATACTTTTTCAAGTTCTTCCAGGCTCACGTCGGCGGTGAACATGCCATAATTAACAATGGCCTTTTTCTTTTCTATGCTGTCGATGGTGCCGATAGCACGACCATCGATCATACGTACTCGGTCGCCAATCTTCAACGAAACTTTCGGTTTGGGTGGTGGCGCCTTCTTGGCGGCAGCCTTGGCTTTCTTTTTCTTTTTTCTGATTACAGCCACCTTTTGTTCCAATTCCTGCGTTAACTGATGCTTTTTGGCTTTCTCGATCTTCTTTTTTTCCGGTGTTTTGGCGGCAGGCTTCTTCCTCCGACTGTTTTCTACCATCACCAGCTTCATCAGCTCGTCGATAAGCTTGCGCTTTTGTTTGTTATTCTGAAATCTCTCGGCTAAGGCATCAAACTTCTTGCCCAAAGAAATAAGACGCTGATTGGCATCGTAAAGCGTCTGAAATCCTTCTAACTTTTCTTGGATCCGCGCGTTGGTATGTTCCAATTGCTTGTTTTCTTCACGTGCTCGCTCTTCCTCCGTTTTCAACGATTGCGAAGTTTTGCGCAATTGAGAACGTTCCTTCTGTAAATTGGCAATCGTTTTGTCAAAACGCACCTTACCTCGCGCTATCTTCTTTTTCGACTTGTTAATGAGACTAAATGGAATGCCGTTCTTCTGTGCTACTTCAAACGTAAACGAACTTCCGGCCTCACCCAACTGTAATTTGTACACCGGTTCCAGACTTTGGCTATCAAACTGCATATTGGCGTTCGTAGCATGGGGGAGTTCGTTGGCAAGTAGTTTTAGGTTGGCGTAATGCGTGGTAATGATCCCAAAGGCCTCTCGCTCATAGAAGACCTCGAGGAAGGTTTCGGCCAAAGCACCTCCCAATTCCGGATCACTACCGGTTCCAAATTCATCAATGAGAAACAAGGTCTTGTCGTTGCACTTCTTCAGGAATTGGTTCATTTTCTTGAGTCGGTAGCTGTAGGTGCTTAAATGATTTTCAATAGATTG
>JBCCHR010000277.1:0-4504 GCA_039028655.1 Bacteroidota bacterium | reverse complement strand
TTCTTTCTGCAACATTGGCGAATGCCTGTAGGGGAAGAATGGATCTGGGTAGCCACGATTGGGATATTTGGGTTATTAGGACAGGTATTTATGACACTTGCCTTTCAGCAGGCCGAAACGAACCTCATTGCGCCCTTCAAGTATATGGAGCTGGTGTATGCGCTTCTATTGGGTCTTGTTTTTTTAGAAGAAGAATACAGCTTCCTAGCCCTAATCGGGATGACCCTTATTGTACTGGGTATGGTACTGAATGTATACTCAAAAAATAGAAGCCGAAAAGATAGCGCCCCTTAATTGGAAAGCGAGAAATTGTAAATGATCTTACCGATCTGCTTGGCAGGTGCATTCGAATCGGAATTAAACTTGGTGGCCAATGCAGCCTTTTTGGCGGGTTCCAGCAGGCAGCGCGAATTATTGGTGGTACCTCGCACTCCCGGTGTGGCACTGATCACTCTTCCGCTTCGATCCACTTCGATACTTACGACCACCTTACCGGCCTCATTGCAGTCCTGTTTTTCTTTGGCCTTTCGGACGGCCTGTCGACCCCCCAGCATGTAATTCCCATCGCCATCAAGACCTACTCCGTTGCCGTAATAACTCTTGGCGTTGGGGTCGCCATTGGGATCCCCTTTGTCGCCATTGCGGTTATCATCGCCTTCGCTGCCTTCGGCGGTGCCGTCGCTTTTCGGGCCATTGATGAGACTAGAGAGTGCGTCCGAGGTGGATTTGTCGGGTTTAGGCTCCACTTTCTTGGGAGGCTCTTTCTTAGGTTTCTCTTTCACCGTTTTCTTTACCTCCTCTACCTTCTCCTCTTTCTTGATCACCGGGGCGTCCTCGGCATCCTGGGTCACCACTTCTTCCTTGATCTCGGTCTTGGTTACCGGAACCGGTTCGGGACTGGACTGTTTGGGTGCCGACTTAATAGGTTCTGTGGGCTGATTGTTCCCTTTGCCAAAATTGGTCGTACCAAAGTTTACGGCAATTCCATCCTCGGGTGGCGGATCCAGATAGGTGAGCCCGAAAAAGAAGCACAAAAGCAAGATCACCAGGTGGATGATCACCGTGATGCGCATGCTTTTCCTTTTATGTTCGGTATCGGTTAAACCCATTGTTTATTTGTTGTTGGTTGATGGTTACATTAAAATTAATTTTGGCTCCATGCTTCGTGCTCCGCGCTTACACTATAACTCCGTTTTCCCCCTTTAAATTGTGCCGGGCAGTGCCGCGTTAGGCTCTCCGTTGCTGAAAAGCTATGGAGAGCGAAGGATTGAGGCATTGTTGGAGCTCACCTCCGTAGCTAAAGCTAAGGAGGAAGCGACTGCCGAAAGCCCGGTCGTGTAGTGTCATGGAAGTAGAGCGGAGCTCACAACATGACTACTACGCGAAACGCCCAACAACTAATTGGGTCGAACCGCCAGCACCACTTTGTAATTGTTCTTATTGGCAATGTCCATCACAAAAACAGCATCTTCGATGGGTACACCTTCTTCGGCGCGGAGGATGATGGTTGGGTCCTCCTGACCCGAGAGTACTGCCTGTAACTCCTTGGCAATGCTAAACTCGCTCACGCGTTCTTTGTTCACGTAGTACGCCCCGTCCTTGGTAATGCTCACCGAAGCATTTTGCTGGTTAGTGGACTTCCCTTTTGCCTTGGGCAGGATGAGGTCCAGCGCATCGGGAGTGATCGCCGGCGAGGTTAGCAGGAAAAACACCAGTAACAGAAACACGATGTCTGTCATGGAGCTCATGCTGAATTCGGCTCGCACCTTATTTCGACCGCGCAAATTCATTAGGCAGGTTCGTTTAAAAGGTCCAGGAAGTCAACCGCAGTGGCCTCCATTTGATGCACGACCTTATCGGTGCGCACCACCAGGTGATTGTAGCCCATGTAGGCAATGATCCCTACGATGAGTCCAGCCACTGTGGTGGTCATGGCAGTGTATATCCCTTCTGCCAGGGAGCCCATTTCAGCCTGGCCACTGCTTGTGGCCAATTGATGGAAAGCAAGTACCATCCCGATCACGGTTCCGAGGAATCCAATCATGGGGGCAGCTCCGGCTATGGTCGCCAAAATACTCACGTTCTTTTCCAGTTTATACACCTCCAGGCGGCCGGCATTCTCGATGGCGGTGTTGATGTCGTCCAGCGGACTCCCAATCCGGGAGATTCCCTTCTCTGTAAGGCGGGATACCGGGCTGTTTTGTGCAATACAAAGTGATTTTGCGGCGGGGATGTTGCCGGTTGACACGTGGTCCTTGATCTGGTTCATGAAATTGCGATCGAGCTTCGAGGCCGATTTAATAGCAAAAAGTCGTTCGAAGTAAATATAGACCGCAACAAACAGCAGCACGAATAGGACGGCGATGATCACTTGACCACCAACGCCACCATTCATTAAAAGTTCCATGATAGAGATGGTCTTTTCGGTGGCTTCCGGTTCGAGGGCGTCCAAAGCCTCCTCAGTCCCATCTTGAAAAAAGAAGTTGAGCATAGGTATTGTTTATTTAGGATAATAAACGGGTTAAGTTCTTAGAAATTGTGGCGGCCTAAAAAACGTAATACTTAAAGGCAAGGAACACTGCGGCACCGGCCGCGAACCCGATGAAGGCCAGCCAGGCAACTTTTCTCAAGTACCAAATGAAGTCGATTCGCTCCATTCCCATGGCGGCTACACCCGCAGCCGAGCCAATGATCAACATGCTTCCTCCGGTTCCGGCAGCATAGGCAATAAAATGCCAGAGCGGCGTATCGATAGGTGCATCGTACATACCGATCGAAGCTGCCACCAACGGAACGTTGTCGATAATAGCTGAAAATACTCCCAGCAACATCACTACCACATCCTGACTAGGTATCGCGCTTTGCAGTACCTCCGCCAGGTAACGTAAGGTACCCACCGGGTCTCCGTTTTCGGCAACACCATATACGAGACTTTCCAATCCGGCCACTGCCATAAGGATTCCCAGGAAGAAAAGGATGCTGGAGATCTCAATACGCGATAAAGCCTTGTGGGCAGAGTACAGATGCCTGCGTTCGTTGGTGAAATCTTCCTCCGGGTGGATGTATTCGGAAACCAACCAAACCACACCCAGGGCCAGCATCATACCAACGTAAGGAGGCAGGTGAGTAAGTGTTTTAAATACAGGAACTGATACGATCATTCCCAATCCCAGGAACAGCATCGTACGGCTACTCAGCAACTTTTCGGCCACTACATCTTCAGTGGTGTCTACCTCAATATTTCCTTTGAAAGGGCGCAAATAACTCGCCACATAAAAAGGCACAATGAAACAGGCAATAGAAGGGATCACCACCCATTTGATCAAGCCCAGGGCCGTCACTTTATTGGCGATCCAAAGCATGGTGGTGGTTACATCTCCAATGGGCGACCAGGCACCTCCGGCGTTCGCGGCGATCACGACCATGGCCGCAAACCACAGCCGTTCGTTCTTGTTGTGAATGAGCTTTCGAAGTAAGGTAACCAGCACAATTGTGGCCGTAAGGTTATCGATAATGGCCGATAGGATGAAGGCCAGGATCCCGATGATCCACAGTAGTTTTTTCTTACTCTTGGTACGTACCGCGCCTTTGAGTACCTCGAAACCACGGTGCAGGTCGATGATCTCAACGATGGTCATAGCACCGATCAGAAAGATGAGTATCTCTGCTGTCTTGCCCAGGTGATGCAGCAAGGTATTCTCGAAACCGTGATGGGCTTCTTCCCCACCCGACAAGAAACTGAACACCCGGTCGTGGGTATCGATCACATCAAACCAACCTTTGCCAAAGCCAACCGCCAATACTGCCCAAATAAGAGCCGCCATGATTAAGGCCGGAACCGTTTTATCCAGTTTAAGCGGGTGCTCTAAAGTGATAGACAAATACCCAATGACAAAAATTAAGATAATGATCGATTCCATAGGTTGGCGTGATTAGTACGGTTAGTAACAAGATTTTAAAAATAGAATAAATAGTGCACATAACCATGGATTTTCAAGTTATCGAATTGTTTTTTGTTTCGAGAACTGAAAATGATCGCAACCCGGGACAAGTGGCGGGGTAAATTAGATCAATTGCTTGAGAGCGATCTCGAAGGCAGTCTTACTGATATTCATCTTCGAGTTACGAGCGGTATGCGTCGCCTCCAGCGCCTTTCGAATGGTCTCGGAGGTATCACTGAAGATGGCATCGTCCGTCATCTGTACCTTGCGCTCCATAAAGTAGGCAAAGACGCGTGCCATCCCACAATTGGAAATAAAATCGGGTATCAAACTCACCCGTTCGTCGGTGTATTCCATGATGGGCCCGAAGAAGATCTCCTTATCGGCAAACGGTACATTAGCCCCACAACTGATCACTTCCAGTCCAGTGTCGATCATAGAGGTGATCTGCTCTTTGGTGATCAATCGGGAAGCCGCGCAAGGAGCGAATCCGCTGACCCGGATCAAGCTGCGCAACCTGGACGACGAACCCCACCTGAAGAAGCTGAGCGTCGTCAGGTGGG
>JBCCHR010000276.1:0-4552 GCA_039028655.1 Bacteroidota bacterium | reverse complement strand
GAAGTGGGAGCCAATGGCGATTATACGGTCAAATCTTCGGAAGACTTGTACACCACTAATTCCATGTTGGACAAGTTGCTGGATTCCTATCTCAAGCATTCTCAAGGGAAGAAGACCCTTATTTTTAACAACGGGATCAATACGTCGGTGCAGGTGTACTACCATTTCAAGGCCGAAGGCTTGCCTATCGCGCATCTGGACAACACGGCAACCAAGAAACAACGAAAGCAACTTTTGGATTGGTTCCGGGTAACGCCCAATGCCATCCTAACTTCAGTAAGTATCTTAACCACCGGTTTCGATGAGCCTACCATCGATACCATCATCCTTAATCGCGCTACCAAGTCGCTCACGCTCTATTATCAAATGATAGGTCGTGGTTCACGTATCCTAAACAATAAATCGAGTTTTAAAGTGATCGATCTGGGCAATAACTGCTACCGATTTGGTCCCTGGGGATCGGATCTGGACTGGCAGGCCATTTTTCGTTCACCGGATTACTATATGGATCGTTTGCAGAGCGATGAAGAGATCGAGAGTCATTTTAAGCACGAGATGTCGGAGGAGCTTCGTGCGCATTTCTCAAAATCGGAGGAGGTGTATTTCGATATCAAGGCAACCTATACCCAGGCGATGGCTAAGGGAGAGTCGTCTAAGGTGGTGTTGGAGCGATCTATTGCCCAACACGCCTATATCTGTGTGGAAAACAGTGAGGACGTCTACGACGCTCTGGCGCTGGCCAAACTACTCGGGGAGGATATCAGCTACCGGATCATGAGCTATGCCAAATGCATCAGCAAGAGTACACACAACTTCTTGAGTTGGTTAAAGGACGACTACAAGAAGAAGTTAAATTCCTACCTCAGAAAGAACTTCGATACGGTCTACGAAGATATCCACGGGCATCCACCTGTGGAGGAGGACTAGTGTCAGTCTTTGGGCATATAGTACTTCTTTTGCTCCGTATTGAGGCTTTCAAAGGGTGTTTCAGCAAAAAAACGTTCCACGTCGATCACATTCAGGTGGTAAAGCATATCACCCGACCCCATTAAAAAGGACCGATCGTCTTCAGCAAAAGAAACTGTGAACACCGTCCCTTTATCGTACCGATATTCGGCCCGGATATTGGCGTCCAGGTCCCAGAGGCGCGTGGTTCCACCTGCGGTACCCGTAAGGATGTATTGTCCATCATGCGAAAAATCCACAGAACGCACAGCCCCACGAGGCCCTTTAAATTCCTTGATGAGATTACCGTTCAAATCCCAGATGCGCGCTCCATTATCCTGGGATCCGGTAAGTAGTTGCGTCCCATCAGGACTGAAAGCCACGCCGTTCACAAATCGCTGACTTGGTTCGACGATCTCTTTAGTGGTATTGGTCGTCAAATCCCAAATTAACGTCCTGCCAAATGTAGCCGCCGCCACTAATTCTCCTTCGGGATGAAATGCTACGGATGTAATACCCTTGTCATGCACAAATTCTTTGATCAAATTGCCGTCAAGGTCCCATTGGCGCAATCGAAAATCCCAGGAACCGGTTACAAAGGACCTGCCGTTGGGAGCAAAGTCTGCCGAGCGTACGGCAGCTCTCGCATCGATCGCCACATCTTTTTTAGACCAGACCAAATCACCATTTGATCTCCACATGCGAATGGTGCCGTCTTGAGAACAGGTCACAATTCGTTCACCATCCGGACTAAATTCAGTAGAAAACACCATTCCTGTCCCTTGACAATTTAGGGTTTTGATCAACTTTCCATTAAGGTCCCAAATGAGTGCTTTTCCCTGAGTTCCGGTTAAAAAGGTCTTACCGTCGGGAGCAAAACGCGCCGATCTATTGGCAGAAGGATCCACGAAGGCTAATCGCTGTGCGCCTGTGTAATACCACTCGCGTATTGATCCGTCCCGAGAACCGCTTATAATGGATTTCCCTTCTTCACCAAAGTAGGTGAGCCCTACCTCACTTTGGTGGCCCACAAACTCACGCAGTAGTTTGCCTTCCTTCACGTCCCAGAGGCTCATGCCATTATCGAAGGAGCCGGTGAGAATTCGATTACCATCGGTTGAAAAGGCCACACTCAGTATCGCGCCAAAGTGCCCCTTGAACTCCTCGACTACTTCGCCTTGCAGGTTCCATAGTCGCGCATTGGAATCCCAGCTTCCGGTGAGTATTAGGTCTTCGGTAGGAGAGAAGGCAACGGCGTAGATCTCGCCGCGATGCCCTTTGAATTCTTGCAATGTGTTGCCTTTCAAGTCAAATAGTTTGGCAGTTCGATCCTGTGAGCCGGTCAAAAGTCGGCCACCGTCGGGAGAAAAGGCCAGGCCCGAGACCTTAGAATTATGTGCTCGAAACGACTGCTCCGTCATCAATTCCTTGTTCCAAAAATGGATCATACCGTTGGTATGTCCAGTGGCTATGATCCCTTCCGCAGAAACCTGAATACTAGATACTGCCGAGAATTCTCCTTTGGCTTGTGCAATTAAGTTACCTTCCAGATCCCACATGTATAAGGACTTGTCGGCTGCACTGCTTAAAAACCCGGAACCATCCGGCAGGTATTTTACAGCCGTAATGTGGCTTTCATGGCCCTTAAAATGGCGAACCAACTCGCCATTTAAATCCCAAAGATTAATGGCGCCCCGGTCATTGCCAATGATCACCTGCTTCCCATCAGGGGCCATATCGATCGCATTGGCGTCCATGGTATCCTGAATTTTGATTTGGTATAATGGTTTGTTTATAATTATCTGTTCTGCCTTTTGACGAAAAGCATGGAAGTCATAGATATTAAGTGCTTCATTTAATAGCCGAAGAGCAATCGTTGGGTCTTTACTTAATACAACGGTGGCTTGAGTGTATAATTCGAGGGCTTTATTATTATTATCTGCCCTGAGCTTCGCTTTTTGGATGTTTTTATTCTTAATACGAATGGACCCGTTGGTCACTATGGCATATCCAGAGAATAGTATTATCAATCCCATAATTCCCAAGGCAAGAAATCGAAACTTGCGGCGCCGGTTACGTTCAGCGATTTGCATTCGAGCACGCTCCTCACGGCTCTTGTCGAGGTAGTGCATAGCCGCATTGAATCCTTCCTGATATCGATTGGCCCAAACGGGTTTGGGACGAAATTTTTCATTCCAGTCCAGTGCCAACTGCAGTTCGGTGCCGCTTAGCACGTCTTTTTTTCCTAAGGTATGCAATTGAGCAGCTTCTACCAGTGCCTTGTATTGAGTGGCATTGATCTCTTCGTTCTTTACCCAGCCACCAAGCCGGTTCCATTGACGGATCAAGCTCTCATGGGAAATATCGATCATCCTGTCGCCAGCTCCTCCTTTATGCTCCACAATGAGAAAGGATCGATTCTTGTCAACAAAATTTTGGATGATCCGCATTAGCCGCTGGTCTCCAACACCGGTAAGTTCCTTAAGGTCGCTAAAAAGCAGTGGTCTTCTTATTTTCCGGCCATTCTCATCGGTATCGGTAAGGGCTTTGAACAACTCTTCGGCAATGGCGCGATCTGTGGTTTCAAGTTCCTGCAAAGCTTCATCGGCATGGAGCGAAAGGGCTCTTACAATACCTCCAATGGCCTCGTAGTCTCCCAAATCCATTTGCCCGCTTTTGTCGACAAGTACTTCGTGATTCCAGATACGCATCAGGGTGTGCTGCAGTAAAGGCAACTCATCTTTTACCTTTTGCAGATCGTTGATGAGGCGAGCGGTGAGCGCCGGATCAACTTGTCCGCCATACAGTCTGGCGGGCCCTTCGATGATCTTTTTGAGCTGTTGTCTGGTGATCTGCGGTACCAGGTACTGACTCTCATTCATTGCCTCCGGCAAGTTTCGGAACTTTGCGCAATCGCCGATAAAATCGGATCGCATGGTAAGTACCACGTAGAATGGTACGGCCTTACTTTTGGCCAGATTGAGGATCAGGTTCACAAAATCGATGGCCTGGGCTCTCTTGGCAGCATTCCGTTTGTTCATGGAGAACCGGAACAACTCTTCAAATTGGTCCACCAACAAGAAGATATTGGTGTTTTGCGCTTTTCGAATTGGATCGATGAGCTGTAAAATAGCTCGCGTGCCTTCCCTTTTAATTTTTTTTACTACTGCGGAAACCGTCTCGTCGCTATGCCCCGGTTCGATCTGTTGGAGGATCGATCTCGCGAAGTTGTACATAGGGTCGCTTCCCGGCTTCATCACTGAGACCAGCCATTTACTACTGTCTTCCACCAAATAACCTCCTTTGAGGGCTGGGATCAACCCCGCTCTGATGAGCGACGATTTTCCACTTCCAGAGCCACCTACAACCGCAACGAACCGATGCCGATGCAATCGCTGCAGCAGCTCCAGGGTTTGCTGGTCCCTTCCGAAGAACCATAAATTCTCATCTTCTCGAAAGGGGCGAAGGCCTACATAGGGATTGAAATTGTCGGTCGCCATCCCGTTAAGATTTGAGTTCAGTTAAAAGGTTCTCGAATACAGAAGGATCCAGGGTAGGTGAGTTGCTGTTATTGATGATCTTCACCATAGGACTTGCTGCCAACTTT
>JBCCHR010000275.1:0-4558 GCA_039028655.1 Bacteroidota bacterium | reverse complement strand
ATGAAAGTTTCCGCATTCCACCTTGGCAATCATCATGTTCTTGGCTCGCGTATACTCGAGCTAAATGAACAGAAATAAATGCATGAATGGCGATACATGTGAGAGAATGGAACCATACGAAGCCTCCCTCAATCGCAGCTCGAAGTCGCTGTCGGGCGGTGAGGCCCAGCGTATCCGTCTTGCCACCCAGATCGGTTCCCAATTGGTGGGCGTGCTTTACATCCTGGACGAACCCAGCATTGGGCTTCATCAACGGGACAATGAGAAACTGATCGATTCATTGATCGAATTAAAAGAGTTGGGCAATAGCATCATCGTGGTGGAACACGACAAGGATATGATCGAAAAGGCCGATTACGTGATCGATATCGGACCGGCAGCCGGAAAGCATGGGGGCGAGATCGTTTCCGAAGGAACGCCAAAAGCGATACGCGATCACCATACTTTGACCGCCGATTACCTCAACGGCAGCAAGGAAATTGAAATTCCGAAGAAAAGAAGAAAAGGCAACGGAAAGAAGCTTACCCTCAAGGGCGCGAGCGGGAACAATCTAAAAAATGTGAGTGTTGACTTCCCCTTGGGGCAAATGATCGGGGTAACCGGAGTATCGGGCAGTGGTAAATCCACCTTGATCAATGAGACCCTGTATCCCATTCTCAATGCCCATTTCTTTAACGGCGTAAAAAAACCGATGCCTTACCAAAAGGTGGAAGGGCTCAAGCATATCGACAAGGTGATCGACATCAATCAATCGCCCATTGGACGCACTCCCCGGTCCAATCCAGCGACCTATACGGGTGTTTTTTCTGAAATTAGGAACCTTTTTGCCAAAGTGCCTGAGGCCATGATCCGGGGGTACAAACCCGGCAGATTTAGTTTCAACGTGAAGGGTGGACGCTGTGAGACCTGCCAGGGAGCGGGCTTGAAGGTGATCGAAATGAACTTCCTACCCGATGTCTACGTAGAATGCGAAACCTGCCAGGGCAAGCGATTTAACAGGGAAACGCTTGAGATTCGATACAAGGGCAAGTCCATTTACGATGTATTGGAAATGACGATCAACGAGGCTTGTGCCTTCTTCGAAAACATTCCCAAGATCTACCGCAAATTGAAAACCATACAGGATGTGGGCCTTGGTTACATTACGTTGGGGCAGCAATCCACTACCTTGTCGGGAGGCGAGGCACAACGCATCAAACTTGCGACAGAGTTATCGAAAAGGGATACCGGTAATACTTTTTATATTCTGGACGAACCTACGACCGGCCTTCATTTTGAAGATATACGAGTACTGTTGCAAGTGCTTAACAAGTTGGTCGACAAAGGGAATACGGTACTTATCATTGAGCACAACCTGGATGTGATCAAGACGGTAGACCATATTATCGACATAGGACCGGAAGGTGGCAAGAAGGGCGGCAAGGTTATTGCAACGGGTGTACCGGAAACCGTTGTCTCTCATAAAAAGAGTCACACGGCCCGTTTCTTGAAAAAAGAATTACATTAGACGCTTGGAAGCAGGAAAAACGAGAACTAAGTTGTTATAGTAGTAGCCTAGCATGAGAAAAGAACGACACATCAAGAATTGGAATCAGATAAAAACAAACGACTCCTGGGCCATATTTAAGATCATGGGAGAGTTTGTGAACGGGTTTGAGCGCATGAGCAGTATAGGGCCCTGCGTATCGATCTTTGGATCGGCCCGTACCAAATTGGACCATGAATACTATCAGTTGGCGGTTCAGATCGCCGAAAAGATCACCCAGCATGGGTATGGTGTGATCACAGGAGGTGGTCCCGGAATCATGGAAGCAGGTAACAAAGGAGCCCACAATGCCGGAGGAACATCGGTTGGACTCAATATCGACCTCCCCTTTGAGCAACATGACAATCCATACATTGATAGCGATAAAAGTCTGGATTTTGATTATTTCTTCGTACGCAAGGTAATGTTCGTGAAGTACTCCCAGGGTTTTGTAGTGATGCCTGGTGGATTTGGGACTTTGGATGAATTGTTTGAGGCGATGACCCTCATACAAACCCATAAGATCGACAAGTTCCCGATCATTCTTGTGGGAGTTAAATTCTGGAGTGGTCTGATGAGTTGGATCAAGGAGACTTTGCTCGACCGCAACCAAAACATCAGTCCGGAAGACATGAATCTTATCCATTTGGTCGATACTGCCGACGAGGTGCTCGACATTTTGGATTCGTTCTACGAGAAGGAGAACCTGAGCCCCAATTTCTAGCCACTAACAACAGGGTGCTTGTTTTTCATTGCTGAAGAACGAACACCAAGCCAACTAAAACTAATTGATCGTATGAAACAAACCGCTAAATGTTAGTTAAATTTATTTGTTAAGTAATTGAATATATTTCGTTGTCTCATAGCGGTTTACTTTATTTCGTTTTCTCTGAAAGCCCAACATAAGATTTCAGCGGAGGTGTCTTTAGACGAGGTGGATCATGAGCTCGATATTTCCCAGGAGATCACTTACATAAACAACTCCGAAACTACCCTAAAACAACTCTACCTGAACGATTGGGCCAATAGTTTTTCCAGCAAAACTACTCCGCTGGCAAAGCGGTTCTCGGAAAATTTCAAGAACGGATTTCACTTTGAAAAAGACGAAAACAGAGGTAAAACCACCCTGCACAGCATCACTGACAGCTCGGGCGCCCCTTTGGTTTGGCAACGTGGTGATGAGGCAGACATCCTGGTCATCCCCCTTGATGGCGGTCTGCCACCCGGCGAATCGTTCACATTACGGCTTTCGTATACCATAAAATTGCCTGAAGACAAGTTTACCCGTTACGGCGTTACGCGGGAGTTCGATTACAGGGTAAAATACTGGTTGATCACTCCGGCCGTTTTCGATGGCGAATGGCAAGCCTACAGCAACAAGAACACCGACGACTATTTTCAGCAGCCAACCGACTATTCCATTGAATTTACCATACCAGAGAATTACACCCTGTTTACCGACCTCAACGAGGTGAAGCAAGACACGATTCAGCAAAAAAAACAACTCTTACTGCAAGGCAACTCTCGAATGCGCACCGCGCTTTATATCGAACAAACGCCCACTTTTCGATCGGTAGTGACCGATCAGGTGGAGGTGGTGACCAACCTGCAGGACAAGAAGGTAACTTCTACCGGCAGAGCCTTGCTGGTCGATCGAATCACCTATTTTCTCGCGGACAGGCTGGGTGCCTATCCACATGAAAAGATTCTGGTATCGGACAACGATTACCGCGACAATCCGGTGTATGGTTTTAACCAATTGCCCGATTTTATCAGTCCGTTCCCGGAAGGGTTTGAATTGGATATGGAACTACTTAAAACGCTTGCTCGCAAGTACATTACCACTTCCCTACCCGTGCATCCGCGAAACGACCACTGGATCATTGGCGCTCTACAGATCTATTTGATGGTAGATTATGTAAATGCCTACTACCCCGAAATGAAGTTGATGGGAAGCGTCGCTAACTTCCCTGTCATTAAATGGTCACATGCATCGGACGTGGAATTTAATGACCAGTACCCGTTCTTGTACATGAACATGGCTCGAAACAATTTGCACCAGGCACTCTCCATGCCCAAGGATTCGTTGGTAAAATTTAATAAGAACATCGCGAGCGATTACCAGGCAGGACAAGGATTTCGTTATTTGAGCGACTATCTTGGTAAAGAAACCCTTGATAAGGTAATTAAGGAGCTCTACAGCAAGCACCGACTTGCGCCTACTACAGTGACCCACCTACAGGAACTGGTAAAGGCCAATACCAACCTACCTGTGGATTGGTTCTTCGAAGATTATGTGGGGAAGCGCACCTTGATCGATTTTAAGATCAAGGAAGTGACCCATACAGGGGATTCCCTGCAGTTGCGCATCAAAAATTTGAGAGACAACAAAATGCCGGTCTCGGTCTATGGTTTGGATGAGAACAAAGGTGTGGTGTTCAAGCAGTGGACAGAACCTTTCGATACATGGACCACCATTACAGTGCCGAAGGAAAACGTACGTCAACTTGCCTTGAATTATGAGGCCGTCATCCCGGAATTCAACCAACGTAACAACTACAAAACCACCAAAGGCCTATTTAACAGGCCTCTTCAATTCAGGGTATTCCAGGACGTAGAGGATCCGGAATACAATCAGTTGTTCTTTATGCCTGAGTTTCAGTACAACCTGTACGACGGTTTTATTACCGGGATCAAGGCCTACAACAAAACCTTCCTGCCCAAGCGATTGAGCTATAAATTGATCCCCCAATATGGATTTCGATCCAAAACGCTTATTGGTCGTGGATCGATAGCCTACACCACGGTACAGGACGCAGGAAGCCATTACTCTACCCGTTATGGACTGGCGGGAAATACGTTTTCTTACAACGAGGGCCTTTTTTATCGAAGATTATCGCCCTTTGTCACCTTTGCATTCCGGGATAACAGCGACCTTCGTAAGAACATGCGGCAGTACCTTAATTTCCGTTCAGTGAATATTTTTAGGGATGAAGACCCGAACGATCCCGATCAGGAGCCCAATTACAGTGT
>JBCCHR010000274.1:0-4567 GCA_039028655.1 Bacteroidota bacterium | reverse complement strand
TAAAGGTTTAATTTTTTGCAAAAATAATTTTTTAGTTGAAAAAGTCAAGAAAAAATCAAATTATTTCTGCTGAATTTTAAAGAACGTTTTTAAGTTACTGAAAAACAGTAATTTACAAACAAATTCGGGAATGGGGTTATAGCTTTTTCGGCACCCATTTTATCTCGTTTGCCTGCAAGTCTTTGGACAATTTCCGTGCCAGTACAAAGAGGTAGTCGGATAATCGGTTCAAATACCTCAAAACCATTTCATCGGTGGGTTCCTGGTCGTGTAGTAAAGTCGCCAAACGCTCCGCCCTGCGGCACACACAGCGCGCGATGTGACAATATGACACCGTCGTATGTCCGCCCGGTAGTACAAAATGGGTCATTGGGGGTAATTCGGCGTCCATCCTGTCCATCTCGGTTTCCAATTGTTCCACATCCTCTTCTGAAATTCGAGGTATGTTCAAGCGTTCTTTTCCGCTTTTAAGCATGGCCTTTTCCGGATCGGTGGCCAAAATGGCCCCTACTGTAAACAGTTTATCCTGTATATGGATGAGCAACTCCTGGGATCGCGGATCGATCTCCTGGTCCCGGATCAGTCCCAGGTGGGAATTCAACTCGTCCACAGTCCCGTAACTTTCGATACGTATGTGATGCTTGGGTACCCTTGTTCCGCCAAAGAGGGCGGTTGTTCCTTTGTCTCCGGTTTTGGTATATATCTTCATAGCGTTGTGTTGATAGCCCAAACTACCGGGGCAGTTGGGAATTATTCTTTTGGTTCAGGGTCTTTGGTTGGCTGTTGGTCTGCCATTTCCTTTTTTCGCTCGTAATAATTTCTTCTGAAACTCCTTCGTCGTCGTTCGCGGGTACGATTGGTATTGGCCCGACTCCAAAAGTAGAGTATCAGTAATAGGGCCATTCCACCAAAAATCAGCACAAAAGGGTTTGAGAGCAGCGAATCTGAATCCATGACACGAAGATACTCTTCCGGGGTTCAATTTGCAAGCGCGGACGGCTAAAAGAGCCGCATATAATTCCGAAGAAAAAACAAAGCAACTACTACCTAGAATAACATTCTTGAGATTAAGACAAGGAGGGAGGAGGCTATTTTTGTCGAACGTCGCTTTCGATCATCCCATCGCGCAAGCGGATCACACGATGTGCACGCTCGGCAATGTCCTCTTCGTGGGTTACCAGGATCACGGTATTCCCTTTGTTATGGATCTCATCGATGAGTCGCATGATCTCCTCAGACGTTTTTGAATCCAGGTTCCCTGTGGGTTCGTCGGCAAGGATGATGGACGGTTTGTTCACCAGGGCACGTCCCACGGCCACCCGTTGTCGCTGTCCACCGGAAAGCTGATTGGGTTTGTGGTCCATGCGATCTTCCAAGCCAACATCGGTCAATACCTCTTCGGCTCGTTGAGTGCGCACCTTTTTAGACGCTCCTGCATAGATCATCGGCAGTGCCACATTGTCCAATGCTGTGGTTCGAGGCAATAAGTTGAAGGTTTGAAACACGAATCCTATTTCCCGGTTCCGGATCTCGGCCAGTTCGTCGTCGCTCATGCTGCTCACATCCTCACCGTTGAGTTCGTAGCTGCCTGAGGTAGGCGTGTCGAGGCATCCCAAAATATTCATCAATGTGGATTTACCCGAACCCGAAGGACCCATAAGCGCCACATAATCTCCTTTTTCGACGTCCAGATCGATTCCTTTTAACACTTTTACCACCTCCTGTCCGAGGGGAAAATCACGTTTGATCTGTCGTATCTTAATTACTAAACTCATAGGTTGGACTCGCTTTAAGAGGACTGCAATATACTTGTTTTTAGCATAAGACGCATCTGTCCGTGGCTTGTTACACTCTTATCCTGAAATGTTGTTTTTCTTGTTCTCTTCTGAAGAAAATCAGGCCCCATTGAAAGGTGTCGATGCTCACGGTTACCACAGGATGCTCACAGATACGTTTCCAGGCGTGGGTCATGCCCGGGCTCCAGTAGATGTCGTCGAAGATCAGGACCGTGTCATTCTTGACGAAGGGGAGAAGTTGCTCAAAGTAGTTGAAGGTTTGTGTCCCATCGTGGTTACCATCGATATAGACCAAATCTACCGCCGAACGGTTTTCAGCAAGAAATGAATCGAAAGATTGATTTTTGATTTCTACGTTCTTTCGATTCTGGTTATCCAAAAGCGCCCGGGCTTTTGCCGATGTATTCAGACATCCCTCGACGGTAAGGATTCGCCCTTTTTCATGGCCCAGCGACATGGCCAGGGTGGCCATCCCAAGGGAGGTACCCAGTTCCCAGATGGTTTCCGAAGAAAAATAATGTACCAATCGGTAAAGTAGTCGTTGTCGTTTTCGAGAAATCCCTGCGTTTTTGGCAATAGACGCTACTTTCCGCATGTTGCTCTTGAATACCAGGGAGCCCGCTCCGAGGTCGGTCACCTCGATCATACTTCGATCCTCCAAAAGCAGTTTACGGTGCCGGTCGAGTATCGGGTAGGCATCGTAATGGGTCTTGTCGTTGAAGCATTGGGTAACCAGGTCGTACACAAAGGGAGAGTGGATGCCGTGCTTACCGGTGGCACCGATCCAATGTTCGATAAAAGCAACAGCCTGGTGTCTCATGGGTTAGGATTCCAGCTTGGCCGACAGGTCGAACCAGCGTTCAGTTTTTTGATCGATGGTATCGATGAGTTCTTGCAAACGCCGGGATTGCTTATCGATCTCGGCACCAACCCAAGGTTCGGTCGCGAATTGATTCTGGAGCTCGTCGCGTTGTTCTTCTAACCGGGCGATCTCCTTTTCCAATCGGCGGTATTCCTTTTGTTCGTTATAGCTTAGTTTGGCTTTGGATTGGCCAGCCTTCCAGTCGTTCTTAGGTTTGGTAACCGAAGCTTCCTGATGGCTCTCTCTGGGAGCACTATCTTCGTAGGCCCTGAAATCGGTATAATTGCCGGGAAAGTCGTCGATCGTTCCATTGCCCCGGAACACGAACAGATGGTCCACGATCTTGTCCATGAAATAACGGTCGTGCGAGACCACGATGAGGCAGCCCGGGAAATCCATCAGGAAGGATTCCAATACGTTTAGGGTTACGATATCCAGGTCGTTGGTGGGTTCGTCCAGGATCAGGAAGTTCGGGTTCTTGATGAG
This sequence comes from Bacteroidota bacterium, assembly GCA_039028655.1. GTDB lineage: Bacteria > Bacteroidota > Bacteroidia > Flavobacteriales > Flavobacteriaceae > Aureisphaera. The sequence goes on along the minus strand of JBCCHR010000274.1, from coordinate 1,423 downwards.
CACCGTACATAAATATAGTCGTTTTCGCTCACCACCGCTCAATTTCTCCACAAAATCGTATTGTTTCTTCCGGTCGAACAGAAATCGTTCCAGTAGCTGCTGGGCGGAGATCTGACGTCCTTTTTTCAATGGGATGTAATCGCCGTATTCGCGTACTACGTCGATCACTTTCTGCCCATCCTTGATGGTCATACCTTTTTGGGTGTAATACCCAAATTTCACGGTATCTCCTATCACCACCTTACCGGAATCCGGGGCAAGTTGCCCGGTGATCATGTTGAGGAAGGTGGATTTGCCTGTGCCATTCTTGCCAATGATGCCCACCCGTTCTCCACGCAGAAAATTATAGTCGAATTTCGATATCAAGGGGGAGTCGTCGAACGATTTGGAAATGCCGTGAAGCTCCACCACCTTGGTGCCCAGGCGCTCCATATTGAGTTCGAGTTCGATCTGGTGGTCGTTTCTACGCTGGTGCGCACGAGATTTGATCTCGGAAAAGTCGTCGATGCGGGATTTGCTCTTGGTGGTTCTGGCTTTGGGTTGCCTTCGCATCCACTCCAGTTCTTTTTTATAGAGTTGCTTGGCTTTATTGGTCTCTGTTTCGAACTGTTCGATCCTGGCCGCCCTCTTATCAAGGTAATAGCTGTAGTTACCCTTGTAGCTAAAGAGATTGCCGTCGTCCAATTCCACGATCTCGTTGCATACCCGCTCTAAAAAGTACCGATCGTGGGTCACCATAAAAAGGGTAATAGGCTCTTTGGCGAAGAAGGACTCCAGCCATTCGATCATTTCCAGGTCGAGGTGATTGGTTGGCTCGTCCATAATGAGGAGATCCGGTCGGGCCAGCAGGGCATTGGTAAGCGCAAGGCGTTTTTTCTGGCCACCACTCAGGGTCGCCACTTTTTGGGACAGATTTTCAAGTTTGAATTTATAGAGGATCTGTTTGTATACTGTTTCGAAGTCCCAGGCGGCATAGGCGTCCATATTGTCGAAGGCAGCCTGGTAGGCTTCGGTGTCGTTAGGGTTGGTCAAAGTCTTTTCGTAGGCCGCGATGACGGCCAGGATAGGATTATCTGTTGCCAAAATGGTTTGTTCGACCGTGAGATCTGGGTTGAGTGCAGGCTCTTGAGAAAGAAAGGCGACACGCAGGTTCTTTCGATATACCACCTGGCCCTGGTCGGGTGCTTCGGCTCCGGACAGAATGTTGAGCAGGGAGGTTTTCCCGGTACCATTTTTGGCGACAAAACCGATCTTTTGGCCCTGATTGATTCCGAAGGAAATATCACTGAACAATATGCGTTCTCCATACGACTTTGCTATTTGTTCGACCGACTGATAATTCATGTTCCTGCTTTGCTGCAAAATAAATAGATTTTGGGCACGAGTGGGAAAATATATTTCATGATGAGTACGCATACGTTAT
>JBCCHR010000273.1:0-4573 GCA_039028655.1 Bacteroidota bacterium | reverse complement strand
CTCTACATTCAGCATCCCAATGGGTATTCGACGGTTTACGCACACTTGCAAAAGTATGCGGGAGCTATTCAGCAATACGTAAAAGAAAAACAATACGAAAAAGAGTCGTATGAAATAGAGTTGTTTCCTGAATCGGAGGTTTTGCCGGTTCGCAAAGGCGATCTTATCGGTTACACAGGCAACAGTGGCAGCAGCGGAGGACCGCACCTTCATTTTGAGATTCGTGATTCGGCCTCGCGACCCATGAATCCGTTACTTTTTGGTATCGATGTTCCGGACACGCAACCACCTTTGGTATCAACGGTTTTTGCCTATCCCGTCGGACCCGATGGACAGGTAAACCAATCTCAACATCCGGTAAAACTCAACCTAAAGCGGCAAAAGGACGGTTCTTTCCGAACGGAAAAGATTCAAGCCCTTGGGACTGTTGGATTTGGTGTGGGTACGGTCGACCGACAGGATGGGGCTTCCAATAAAAATGGGGTTTATAAGATCCGGTCTACCTATAATGGCAGCCAGAAGTTTGAAATTTCATTCGATCGGTTTTCTTTTTCTGAAACCAGGTATCTCAATCGATTTATCGATTACGGTCACTACAAAAAGAACAAGAATCGGGTTCAGAAGTTATTCCGTGAATCGAACAATCCCTTGAGTATCATAACGGATGAGGACAACAGCGGATATGTGACTATTGAAGATGGATTTACTTCAGTATACACCATAGAAATTGTCGATTTTAAAGACAACAAAGTCACGATAACGATTCCCATCGAAGGAAAGAACAAAGAGGTGTTGAATCCTCTGAAGGTGGATGAACGAATGGACTTTGTGGCCCATGACAAGGGAAATTCGATCACGAAAGGAAAATACAGTGTTTATATCCCTGCGGAAAGTTTGTATGAGGACACCCATATTCTGGTGGAAAGTTCGGGAGACACGTTGAGGCTCCATGAGGATGTGATTCCGTTGCACAAGAATATGACGATCAATTTCGATGCCTCCCATTACAAAAAGGAGGATATGGGAAAATTGTATATCGGAAGAGCGAGATTTAAAGGAGCCCCCTCCTATTCAAGTACCTATCGTAATGGAAGTAAGCTTTCTACCCGAACTCGCAACTTCGGCACCTTTGTGATCGCCATGGATTCCGTGGCTCCGGTGATCTCTCCTGTGAACTTCAAGGAAGAACAATGGATCTCCAATAATGAAACACTGGTTCTCAAGATCGAGGATGAGATCAGCGGAATTGGCTCGTACAGAGCTACACTGAACGGAAAGTTCATCCTAACAGAATATGATTATAAAAAAGACGTTCTTGTTTATAGTTTCGAGGACCAGATAGTCGACGAAACCGAGAACAAATTGAAAGTAATTGTAGTCGATAATGTGGGAAATAGTGCTACATTTGAGGCAACTTTTTTCCGAAAACAATCTTAACCCTTGCTTTTGAAGACAAAACAACTACTCCCGCTTCTATTTTTCTTTTTCGCATTCGGATTTATGACGGCCCAAACCGCCACGGTGAGAGGGGTAATTCTGGACGAACAAAACTTACCCGTGGGAGGCGCCAACATCACCTATGGAACCCAGGGAACCCTTTCGAAAATGGATGGGTTTTATAGCATCGAGATTCCGGCCAATCAAGCAACGACGCTGGTCTTCTCGTATTTGGGATTGGAAAATGTTGAAGTAACGATCACTCTCAATGCCAACGAAGACTATGAGTTCAACCCTGTCATGTCTACAGATATCCAACAGTTTGGAGAAGTAGAGATCGATCCCGTTAAAAAAAGGAAGCGCGTCGAGGGTATCGTTACCTTGAGTCCGGAAGCCATTCGAAAGATTCCAACGGCCAACTCAGGGGTGACCAGCATGCTGAACTCCCTGCCCGGTGTTTTTATCAATGACGAATTGAGTACCCAGTATAGCGTACGTGGTGGTAACTTCGACGAAAACCTGGTGTATGTGAACGAAATCGAGGTGTATCGCCCCTTTTTGGTGCGAAGTGGACAACAGGAAGGATTGAGCTTTGTGAACAGCGACCTTACACGCTCTGTAGATTTTAGTGCCGGTGGATTCCAGGCCAAATTTGGAGATAAGTTGTCTTCAGTGTTAGACATTACCTATCGAAAACCTACAGATTTTGAAGCATCTGTCGACATGAGCCTATTGGGTGCTAACGTGGCCGTAGGTGGGGTTTCTAAGAATAACCGACTTACCGGTTTGGTAGGACTTCGGTATCGGGACAACAGTTTATTTGTGAACTCCAAGCAAACAGAGACCAACTTTTTCCCTGTTTTCGCCGATGCCCAGGCCTATTTCACCTACAAAGTGAATAGCAAGTTGGAATTGGGCTTTCTGGGGAACCTCGCGATCAATAAATACAGCTACGAGCCCATTACGCGACAAACCAATTTCGGGACACTGGCCGATCCTATAGCCCTGCTTATCTTCTACGAAGGACAGGAAGAAGATCAATACGACACCTATTTTGGGGCTTTTAAGGCCAGCTACGACGTTTCCGAGAATTACACGGCCAAATTCATAGGGTCGATCTACCAAACGCAGGAGCAGGAGTATTTCGATATCCTGGCCGAATACCGTTTGGGTACACCAAATACGAGTATTGGTGATGAAAATCTCGGTGAGGTTGAGTTTACTGAAGGCATCGGAGCACAGTTTACCCACGCAAGGAACGACCTGGATGCACTGATCATCAATGCGGAGCATAAAGGAAATATTAAGTTGGACGACAACACCATCGAATACGGGATCAAATACACCCATGAGGACATTCGTGACCGTGTGCAGGAATTTGAGATCATCGATTCGGCCGGTTTCTCCATTCGTCCTCCCCTGGCCGATTTTGCCAATAATCAGCCCTATGACCCCTTCAATGCGCCTATCGAGCCATTTACGGTCATCAGAGCCACCAATATGGTGAAGATCGATCGTATTTCGGGCTATGCCCAGTGGAGCAAGCGTATGGAAGCGGGATCAAACGACCTGTGGCTCAATGCAGGGGTGCGCATGCATAACTGGACGGTTAGCGGCGACGGCATTACTTCCACCACGCAAACGGTGGTGAGTCCGCGGGCGCAAGTTACTTTAAAGCCCGATTGGGAGATGGACATGCTCTTTCGTCTGTCCGGTGGTTTTTATCACCAGCCTCCCTTCTACCGGGAGCTTCGCGATCGAAACGGTACCGTAATTCCTGATGTGAAGGCGCAGCAGTCGATTCATGTGGTCTTCGGAAACGATTATAGCTTCAACCTTTGGGAACGGCCGTTTACTCTTACTTCGGAAGTATATTATAAAGATCTTACCGACGTGAATACGTATACCCTTGAAAATGTACGCTTGCGCTATCGCGCGAACAACGAGGCGGTGGCCTTTGCCTACGGTGCGGATGTGCGTCTGGCTGGGGAGTTTGTCCCGGGTACCGAAAGCTGGGTGAGCGTGGGTTACCTGAAAACTGAGGAAAACCAGAACGACCGTGGTTTCATTCCTCGTCCCACCGATCAACGCCTTAAAGTAGGGGTGCTCTTTCAGGATTATGTAAAGGTGATCCCTGATTTGAAACTATATCTGAACCTTACCTATAATACCGGCCTGCCTGGTGGTTCCCCCAGTTATGCCGATGTGTACGATTTTCAGACCCGCTTGAGAGATTACCGCAGGGTGGACATCGGGACATCCTATGTGATCGTGAATGATAAAAAATTGAGAGATCGCGGGTTTTTGAAGCCATTTAAAGAACTCACCATCGGTGCAGAGATCTTCAATATCTTCGACGTGCGTAACTCTATCACGAGTACATTTGTGAGGGACGTGGATACCCAGCGACAATTTGCCATTCCCAACTTCCTTACGCCAAGAGTGTTCAACGTACGGTTAACGGCAAAGTTCTAAAGGGTATTGAAAGCGTGATGAATTCCGCAGAAAACACTAAGACGACACAAATTCGGACAGGACGTCCACTACATAGTCGATCTCATCTTTGGTATTGAAACTGGAAAATGAAAAACGCAATGATGGTTTTTCAAGGTCCTCCCCAGACAAAACTGCATTGAGCACATGCGAACCCTGTAAACTTCCACTCTGACAGGCACTTCCCTGAGAACAAGCAATACCTTTCAGGTCGAGTTGAAACAACAACATCATCCCTTTCTCCTTGGAGAGCGGGAGGCATACATTGAGCAATGTGTAGGTACTGCGTTCGTTATCATCGCAGCCACCGTTGAAGGAAATATCGTCGATCTCTTCGGTCAATCGCTGTTTAAAATAGTCTTTGAGACCTGTGATATAAGCTTTTTCCTTATCGAGGTTCTGGTAAGAGATCTTCAAGGCTTCGGCCATGCCCGCAATGGCGTACACGGCCTCGGTTCCCGCGCGCAATCCACGTTCCTGAGCACCGCCAAAAATAAGGGGCTGCAATCCGGTGTTTCTACGCACAAACGCAAATCCGGCACCTTTTGGGCCATGGCTAAAACTGATACAAACTCATGATGCAGTCACAAGTCGAGTCAGTGTGTTCGAAGTTCGTCGATGTGACACTACACTTACACGTCGT
>JBCCHR010000272.1:0-4577 GCA_039028655.1 Bacteroidota bacterium | reverse complement strand
GCCTGAAAACGGTTCGAAGGATCTCATGCCGCGCAACTACTGTACAGATCGCCGTGGCAAACAATTCCGCATCCAGATCGTTCAATAACACCTGGTTGGGCAAGTTATAGGCGGTGGTATTGTCTCCCACCTGACTCACAACCCACAACCGTCGTTGTGCATTGGATAGCACGTAGTTCTCTGCTTCCGGTGCCGGCGTGATCGCCTTTGAACTTCCCTGGACGTTATGCTTTTTCAGCAGATCGATCAGCCCTTGCTTGTTGCTTCGGATCTTTTCCACCAAAGCGGGGTCGATCGTATCACCGTCAAAGCTCACTTCCAATTCGTTGTCGACAACGGCAATCGAAATATTTTGCGCCTGCAATTCCTGAATTAGTTCTTTCATCTCTAAATTTTAATGGTTTTGCGTCCTTCACTAGACGTTTGTATGTTTTGTAGTTCCTTGATCATTTCTATTTCTGAAGCGATCTGTCGGATGGTTGCCTTCTGGAAGAAATCCTTCAAACTTAGGCTGCTTTCGAAGGCTTTATTAATACGTTTCACTATGGTCATCGCCTTGAGCGAATCGCCTCCCAATTCGAAAAAGTCATCCTCGATTCCCAATTGGTCATAACCAAAGAAGTCTTGCCAAATCTGGCACATCGCCTCCTCAGTTTCTGTTTCAGGGGCCACAAAGTCTGTCTGAATCTGCGGACGGGCAATCACCACTTCGTTTTCTTCTTCGGAACCGGATTCGGTTTCTTCTGTCTTTTCCTTTTGCTGGTCGATTCGTTGCTGAAGGTCCCTGGACGAAACGATCAGGGGTGTTGCAGTTCGTAATTGGAACGAGCTCTCAAACGTTTGCACCAATTGTTCAGGTGACATACCGTTAACACTCAACCCGTCGAGGTTTACGCAATACCAATTGCGTAATTCCTCATACTTTTCAGCATAAAAAGCATCCAAAAAACTATTGGCACCTACATAGGCTCCATAGGTAAGTCCACCAAGCACCGTCGAGATGCTTGAGGTGATCCAAACAAAATCCAGCGACATGTTGGCTGCGATCTCATGCAAATTCCGGGTTCCGGTAACCTTTGGTGCGAATTGCCTGTCGATGCTTTCCCTATCCAGATCTTCAATGGATTTGAAGGTTTCGTGGTCTGAATTTCCGGCTGCGTGAATAATCCCAGCTATGGGTCCGTAGTTGTCTTCTATGGAGGTGATAGCATCCATAAACTTATTCTTGTCGGTCAAGTCGGCTGTATGATAGACCACATTTCTTCCAGCATCGCGATGTGCCTTCCAAATCTGATGCTTGAGATCACCACCCGAGGTATCCGTTAATGTGTCCACATCGGGCATTTCCGAACGTCCAACTACGATTACCCGCGCTTGATAGGTATCACACAAATGCGCAGTCAATACAGCTCCTACGGGACCCAAACCACCCGTAATCAAATAGTTCTTATCTTTTTCGATACCATGATTGGCAGGCATTTCCGGAGACTTAAGAGACTCGTAGAAAGAAACCCAACGTTGCCCGTTGCGGTAGCAAATTTTTGCTTCAGATTGGGGTGCTGTCAAATCCTGCAGCAACTGCTGCATTACACCTTCCGAAGTGGGACCATCGCCAACATCCAGAATTCCAACATTAAGTGCAGGATGCTCCTGGGCGGCAACCAAACCTACGCTCAGAGCCGCACTCTCTTCTACCTCTGTGCGTTCGTGGCCTAAAACCTTAAAGTAGTTTCTTCCAACAAAGGCAAGCCGTACCGCGTGCTCCTCAGGTAGCTCGATCAAGGACTTACAGAGCGAAAGCTCCACCTCAAACAAGCTTTCATAGCCCATCCCACGGGCCGAAAGTTCGGTCGACCAGGTAAACACCACTTGTTCCGGTAAATGCTTCTCCTCGCTCAATGTGTGAAACAATGTCGTGAACTGCGCCCCGTCGAACGGATCCAGTTCGTACACATTTTCAGCCATCTTTCGGAAACCATCTCCCATGCTCACTTTCACTACCTTGTCATAGGCCGTTTCCAGCACCTTCTCCAGCTCATCGCTTAATGGTGTTCCGTCCGAAAACAGTACACAATTCCCCGAAGATTTGGTATTTTCTTTTTTCTGCTGAATTGATTTTTTCCAATTCAGCACATAGAACAACGCGTCCTGAGATCCCGCATTCGCCTGATAGATCAAACCGAGTTGACTGTAAAGCTCCGAAAGTCGGATACGTGCCCGGAATGAGTGCTCTTCGAAAACATAGGTTGGTATTCGAACCTTATGAAGCGCGTCTTTTTCATGATAGGCGTCCCAATCAATAGTTGCACCTCTTTGCCATAACTGGCCAATCGCTCGTGTAAACAGCAGTGCGTCATCGGCTTTCAACTTTGGGTGCCCCAACAGTTGAATAGTTGTATCATTGGATTTTTTGAACTTCGGATGCCCCTTTGCAAAACTCGACAACGCCTTACCAGGACCCACTTCAATGAACAAGTGCCCGTGGTCATCAAGCAAGGTATCCAACCCTGCTTCATAGCGTACCGTTTGTCTCAAATGACGAGTCCAATAGGCAGGATCCGTAGCCATTTCAGCAGTAATAAAATCACCGGTATCATTGGAGATAAAGGCCTTGTTAGGTGCCGACAGGGTAACCAATTTCATAAAATTCTCAAACGCGGGCAGAATGGGGTCCATCATTTCCGAATGGAACGCATGCGATGTGGTGAGTATCTTATTGGGAATCTCCACTTCATCCAGTGCCAACTTCAAACGGCCAATGGCCTCCGCAGTACCAGAGATCGTACAGGCATCCACCGTATTGACAGCTGCAATGGATAGCTCAGGTGACATGTATTCTTTTACTTCCTCGGCCGTCGCTCCAATGGCGATCATGTCGCCTTCAGGTACCGAACTCATCAATCGTGCACGCTCGGTCAGGATCTTAAGGCCATCTTCAAACGAAAACACATCCGCCAGGCAAGCAGCGGTGAATTCACCCAAACTATGTCCTATCATCGCATCCGGCTGCAATCCCCAATGCTGTAGTGTACTGGCCAGAGCATACTGGACCAGGAACAGGGCCGGCTGTGTGTATTGGGTGTGATGTAGACGCTCATCAGGGGTCTCGATCGAACTGTTGTAACCCAATAACTCCTTGAAGTCGGTTCCCGAGAAAGTCTTGAGTATTGCAAATCCTTCGTCCATAACCGACGCGAAGTAAGGTTCGTCCTCATACAGGTCTTTGGCCATACCGTGGTACTGACTTCCCTGACCCGGGAACATGAACACCAGGCGTTTGGGTGCACCTATGGCGGTTGGCAATGGTTGATTTGTTTTTTGCTGAAGCAATTCGGCACCCTGTTCAAGGCTTTCGCAAACAACAAAGTCTCTTACGTTGTGCGAGGCCCTGCCATAGTGGGTCGAAAACGCCAAATCGGGCAATCCATGAGTCGTATTATCCTGAAGATGACTGCCTAGTTTTTCACCAAAAGCCGTCAGCGAGTTGGTCGATTTTGCCGAATAGGTAAGCAACTGATAACGTCGATGCGAGGTTCCGGAAATTGGTCTTGGGACCTCTTCCAGTACAATATGCGCATTGGTACCGCCTATTCCCAGGCTACTTACGCCCGCTCTAAATGGTTGGCCATTTGCGCTCTGCCAGGGCTCTAATTGAGGGTTCACGTAAAAAGGACCCCCTTCAAAATCAATTCCGGGATTAGGCTCCTGGTAATGTAGGGTAGGCGGAATCTCCCGATGACGAACAGTTAGGGCCGCTTTGATAAATCCGGCCACACCGGCGGCGGTATCGAGATGCCCCATATTCGATTTTACCGAACCTATCGCGCAGGAATGATCCGTGTTGTTCTTGAACACTTTGTTCAGAGCTGCGATCTCCACAGGATCTCCCAATTGTGTACCGGTCCCATGCGCTTCGATATAGGTAACGGTAAGCGGGTCGAGATTGGCAAACTGATATGCCGTGGAAATGCATTTCGACTGCCCAACCACACTGGGAGCCGTATAGCCTACCTTTCTGTTTCCGTCATTGTTTACTGCCGACGCCTTGATCACCGCATAGATGGGATCCCCATCCTTCAGTGCTTCCTCCATCCGTTTCAGTACGACCACTCCCGCACCTTCTCCCGAAATGATACCGGAAGATTCCTTATCAAATGGCTTGCAGCGTCCGTCCCTGGACATTACCATGCCCTCTCGATACTGATAGCCGCGTTTTTCAACCACTCCCAGGCTCACGCCACCGGCAACAGCCACCTGGCACTCTCTCAGCAAAAGATTTCTACAAGCCACATGGATGGCCGTAAGCGAACTTGAACAGGCCGTATCGAGCACCATACTCGGACCCATCAGGTTGAGCTTATACGAGATCAAAGTGCTCATAAATTGGCTATCGGCCAGTCGATAAGCCAAAAACGAGTCTACTCCCTCATTCGGATTCACCCTCAAATGAGTCACCCAATCGTAGCTTTGTTGGGGCGACAGATACAAACCTATCGCACCGCCATAGCTGTATGGATCGATGGACGCATCTTCCAGAGCGAGATAGACTTGCTGGTGCATTAGGCGGGTTTGCGGAT
>JBCCHR010000271.1:0-4581 GCA_039028655.1 Bacteroidota bacterium | reverse complement strand
CCTGTTACCAGGATGAAAACCTGGCGTCCTAACCCCTAGACGAACGGACCATTTGTTTTTTATTGCGGATGCAAAAATACAACTTTTTTGAAATGCTACAAATACAATGCGTATTTTTTGCAAAAAATTAATAGGCCTTAGCAAACAGCACTCTGCGCGCGCTAGGCTCCCCGGTAACCATACATTTCCCTGGCGTTGTGTCGCCATCGATCGGGATACAGCGAATGGTCGCCTTGGTGTCCTTCTTGATCTGATCTTCGGTGGCTGCAGTACCATCCCAATGGGCCGAAATGAAGCCTCCCTTACTTTCCAGCACTTCCTTAAATTCGTCGTAGGTTTCAACGGTTGTGGTATGCTCCGTCCGGAAATTGGCCGCTTTGGTGTATAAGTTCTTTTGAATCTCATCCATCAAGGCTACGATCATATCCGTCGCTACTTCCTTCTTCACCAACTCCTTTGTTAAGGTATCTCGGCGTGCGATCTCCACAGTGCCGTTCTCAACATCTTTTGGACCAATGGCAATTCGTACCGGTACACCCTTCAACTCATACTCGTTGAACTTCCATCCTGGTTTGTGGGTGTCTCGATCGTCAAACTTCACACGCAGTCCCTTGGATCGAAATTGAGCTGTCAACTCGTTGGCCACCTCACTGGCTGCTGCCAGTTGCTCTTCGTTTCTGTAAATTGGTACGATCACTACCTGGTCTGGTGCAAGATTAGGAGGTAATACCAGGCCATTGTCATCGCTATGCGTCATGACCAGGGCCCCCATCAATCGTGTGGATACTCCCCAGGAAGTTGCCCAAACGTGATCCTGCTTCCCATCCCGGTCGGTAAATTTAACGTCGAAGGCCTTAGCAAAGTTCTGTCCAAGGAAATGCGAAGTACCGGCCTGTAGTGCCTTGCCATCCTGCATCAATGCTTCGATGCAATAGGTTTCCAACGCACCGGCGAAGCGTTCGCTCTCAGTCTTGAGTCCTTTGATCACAGGAACCGCCATATAGTTTTCAACGAAATCGGCATAGACATTCATCATTTGCTCAGCCTCGGCAATGGCTTCCTTTTCGGTAGCATGAGCCGTGTGGCCTTCCTGCCAAAGAAACTCCGCCGTTCGCAGGAATAGACGGGTTCGCATCTCCCAGCGCACCACATTGGCCCATTGGTTCACCAGGATCGGCAAGTCGCGGTACGACTGCACCCATTTTCGGTAGGTGTCCCAGATAATAGTCTCGGAGGTAGGCCTTACGATCAACTCCTCCTCCAGCCTGGCTGTTGGATCCACTTCGATCCCGCTGCCATCATCGGCATTTTTGAGGCGATAATGAGTGACCACCGCACATTCCTTGGCAAATCCATCCACGTGGCTCGCTTCCTTGCTGAAATAGGATTTCGGGATGAACAATGGAAAATAGGCATTCTGATGACCCGTTTCCTTGAACATGCGATCCAATTCGGCCTGCATTTTCTCCCAAATAGCGAAGCCATAGGGCTTGATAACCATACATCCCCTTACACCGGAACTCTCGGCCAAATCGGCCTTGATAACCAGCTCATTATACCATTTGGAGTAATCCTCTTCCCTAGACGTTAAATTCTTTGCCATAATAGCGTGTTTGGCACAAATGTTGTGACTATGTTAAATATGATTTAGTTCTCGGCAAAACTAGTTATTTTTATAATGTCCAACAATTTTAAATACCGCGATATGCATACCAGAATACCCTCCTCCAGAAAATTATTTTCCTTCACGCTTTTTGGTCTGGTCGCACTACTTTTTACCAGTTGTACGACCTACCAGTATGTTCCTGCGAACGATGGTATCTATACCACTCGAACGGCAGAAGTTGAGACCGAAGAAGAGGTCCCGGCAGATAAGAACAGCTATTACCAACAATATTTCAAAACAAAGAGCCAGACACTGGAAGACATGCCGGAAGAAGATGTGATCTTCACCGATGTCGAAGCCTACACATCTACTGAAACCATCGACGGTCAGGGTAATATTATCCTGGTCGAGCGTGGGTACGAAGAAGGCTATGGTGGCTGGGGAGATAATGGAGAAGATATCACCGTAAATATATACGGTGGAGCCGGCTGGGGAGGCTGGGGGCCCGGATGGGGCGCCTGGGGACCTGGTTGGGGCTGGGGACCCGGATGGGGACTTGGCTGGGGCTGGGGAGGCTGGTATAGACCTTGGGGCTGGGGCGCCTGGGGAGGCTGGGGACTTGGCTGGGGAGGCTGGGGCTTCGGATGGGGCTACGGCGGATTCTATAACCCTTGGTATTGTGGAGTATACGGAGGATTTTGGAATGCCAATCGACCCTTCTATGGCAATGCATTTGGCTATGGCTATGCAGCCACCAATTACAATAGAGGCAGAAGAAATACAGACTACGGGATTGGACGTTCCCGATACAACAGAGGAAGTCGTTCTGCAGTTTCCAATCGTAGCAGTTATGCCCGTTCCGAAATTGGACGTCGCTCGGTGTCCAGAGGAAACAGCAGAAGCAGTATCAATAATCGAAATTCGGTTCGCACTTCACGACCCAGAAGTAGCGTCAACAGATCGAGTCGTCCGTCAGTTCGAAACTCACGTCCTAGTTCGGTAAACCGTTCCAGACCAAGAAGTTCTGTGAACAGCCGCTCGTCAAGACCTAGCAGGTCATTCAACCGTTCATCTTCACCGCGCAGCAGAGGGTCTGTTCGTAGCGGAGGATCGCGCGGAGGATCCAGAGGTTCTGTTCGAAGCAGAGGACGCGGATAATCCATATCGTTTAACTTATAAAGAATCATCATTTTTTACCATTAAGAAATGGTGATTTTTTATGCTGAAATGTAAGCATTTTGGCCACCCATAATTCAGTAAAAAAATGAAAAAGAACTTAATTCTATGCGCCTTGCTACTTTCGGCTGGCGTGATAACCGCCCAGAATATTAATGACGGACTTCGCTACTCAACCGACCTAACCACAGGTACGGCCCGCTTTGGCGCCATGAGCGGAGCTTTTGGAGCCCTGGGAGGTGACTTGTCCGCCATAGCTATCAATCCCGCAGGAAGTGCCATATTTCTCGACAACAGCGCCTCTTTTACCGGCTCGCTTGACGCAGTAGACAGCAGCACCCGGTATTTCAATGGCACCGGACAAAATACCGAAACCGATGTAAATATCAACCAGGCAGGTGGGGTATTTCTATTCGATCTCAATCCGGAATCCAAATGGAAGAAAATAAGCCTTGGTGTAAATTACAATCAAACAAGCAATCTCGATAACGAAGTGTTTATCCAAGGAAACGGAAACTCCTCAGTAGCCAACTTCTTCCTGGAGCAAGCGCAAGGATTGTCACTCGATGTGCTTGAGTTGCAAGGACAGGGTATTTCCGGTCGCTATGCAGAATTAGGCGCTACCCGAGGTACTCGCGCCCAAAACGCATTCCTGGGATACCAGGGATTTATCTTTGATCCATTCACCACCGATCCCGGAAACACCCAGTATGTTTCTAATGTGGCCGGAAATCGTTTCGATCAGGATTATGTGAGTTTGAGCCGTGGTTTCAATGGGAAATTCAGTTTCAACCTAGCAGCTCAGTATACGGATGATTTTTTCTTCGGAATAAATCTGAACTCCCATACGATCGATTACGACGAAGGTACTTTTATGTTCGAACGAAATTCCAACCAGGGCAGTACTGTAAATCGAATCGAGTTTGAGAACAATCTTTCGGTATTGGGAGCCGGTTTTTCCGCCCAGGTGGGTGCCATCGCCAAGATCGGGGATCAATTCCGGTTAGGACTTACCTATGATACTCCTACCTGGTTTGTTATTTCTGAAGAGACTTCGCAATACCTGGAGACCGAACGCACAGTTGACGGGCAAAGCATTGTGGAAATAGTGGACCCGAGGATCATTAATGTTTTTGCCGATTATAACCTCCGAACACCTTCGCGTATCGCCGCGAGCGGCGCGTATGTGTTTGGCCAGAGCGGACTCATCAGTTTTGACTATTCCTTCAAGAATTACGGAAATATTGAATTTACACCGGCTTTTAATGATGGTTCGTTCGACGCCTTGAATGCCACCATTTCCGATATGCTTCAAGGTGCTTCTACTTACCGTGTTGGTGGAGAGTACCGAATTGGCAATTGGAGCCTAAGAGGTGGTTTCAGCTACGAGGAAAGCCCCTATTCCAATAAAGATATCTTAGGCGATCGCCAGGGATACTCTGCCGGATTTGGTTACAATTTTGGTATGTACAGCTTTGATTTTGCTTACATGCGCAGTGAGCAGGATGCCAACCGGGCCATTTATAACATTGGACTTACCGACACAGCGGCCGTAGAGACGGTTTTCAATAATTTCCTGTTCACACTTGGATTACAGATCTAGTTCGAAACAAGAACTATACACATAAAAAAGCCCGTCGCAATGGACGGGCTTTTCTTTTTTATCGTGCTTATCGTTTAAGGGTAAAATGCCCTCTAAACTCTTTTTGGGTATCGTTCTCTTTGTACTCTACTCTAAACCAGTAATCGCTCGAAGGAAGTGGGTTGCCATTGTAAGTGCCATCCCAGCCTGTTCCCTG
>JBCCHR010000270.1:0-4598 GCA_039028655.1 Bacteroidota bacterium | reverse complement strand
GGCATGAGTTTTATGCCATTGCCTTAAAAGTGGTAGGTGGAGGCACCGTAGTTGCCGGACACCATACCGATTTCCCGGAGGGCTCGTCGGTGTTCTTCAATTCTCCATTTCAGATCTTGTCCTGGGACATCGTACCAAACTGGGATGGTTATTACGTGATGTTTTCGCAGGAGTTCATTGCCAACTGTAGCTTCCTTCAGGATATCCTGGAGCACTTTCCCTTTCTGAAAATTGAAAAGGACATGCCCTTTGGTGTAGCACCCGAAGACGTAGCTCCCATACTATCGATCTTTCAGTCCATACAAACCGAGTACCACGGTGATCACAACGATAAGTTTCAGCTGATCGAAACCCATATACTTCATTTATTGAATTTAATAAAACGGTACGTGAATCAAAATCTCACTTCCGAAGCCGCTTCCGAAGAAATAAGAAAAACGGATCTAAAATTACTGTCTCGTTTCCAGGCATTGATCGAGACCAGCTTTTATACCGACGGCCCAAGTGAGCGCTTTTCGAAGGTACACAGCACTTCATTTTATGCTGAAAAACTGAGTATTCATCCCAACCACCTCAACGCTGTGGTCAAAGGGATCACCGGGCAGACCGCCAAGCAGATGATCCAAAACCACATTCTCAATCTCGCCAAGTCCAGGCTCATCCAAACCCAGGAGAGTGTCAAGGAGATCGCTTATTTGCTGCGCTTCGAATCGCCCAATCATTTCAGTAGCTTTTTTAAAAGAATGACTTCAAAATCACCTGTTTCCTTCCGAAAAGAAGCCATTCTTTGATTTTCATACATCTTGCTTTGATTTCGAAACGAACCCCTGGCTTGTGAGCCATAGTTTTGCTTCAGAAATAAAAAGAAATTATGAAAACAATTTTGATCGCCGTTATCGCACTGGCGTCTGTGACCTCTCTAAATTCGCAACCTATGGAAAGAAACGAGCAACCAAAGGACGTTGTCCTGCAACTCTTTATAGCCACCGACGAACAGGATTGGCAAGCAGTCGAACAATCCTTTACCGATCGGGTATTGCTCGACTATTCGTCCATGGGCAACCCCGCCGCTACCCTAGAACCCACCCAGATCGTGAAAGCATGGCAAACCATCCTACCCGGATTTGGCTATACCCATCACCAAATCGGGAACCTCCAACAAACCATTGAGAACAATATCGCTCAAGTGGCCGCCTACGGTACCGCCACCCATTACCTGGAGCACCCCAGCGGCAATGTCTGGACGGTGGTGGGCACCTACGATTTCGAATTGGAGCTCAAAAACAACCAATGGAAGATCAAGAGCATGCAGTTTCATTTTAAGTACCAGGACGGGAATACGTTGCTGCCTCAACTGGCCATGGACCATGTGGCCGGGAAATCAACGGATACCGGGTCCAAATCGGATCATAAAGCATCCGTGGCCGCTTTTTTAGAAGCACTGGAGCTTAAGGACATGGAGGCTTTGCTTTCTCTTTTTGCTGAAGACGGAAGGCATGTAAATCCATATCACTCCAACCTTTTTCCGAAAGGCGCCGAAGGACATGAGGAAATTCGTTCCTATTGGAAGCCTGTGTTTACGAATTTCGGGGCCATGGAATTCCCGATTGAATCGATCCTCAGTACGGAAGATCCAACACTGGTGTACGCAAAATTCAAAGGAAGAATCGAACTCAAAAATAACGGCGGCTACTATGAAAACAACTATTACGCGACTTTCAAATTTAATGAGAAAGGCGAGATCATCGAATACGTCGAGATCTTTAATCCCATCACAGCAGCCAAAAGTTTCGGCCTGCTCGATAAATTAAAATAAACGACATGAAAAAAGTAACCTATGCGGCACTTGGATTGCTGCTGTTAACAGCCTGTAAGCAGCCGGCAACCAATTCCGAAGAAAAGAAAACAACAATCACAAAAAAAGAGATCAAGAAAAAGGTTATATTCAAAAGTGAGGGAATCAAGCTCGTTGGGGACCTCTATCTACCCGAAAATTATGTCGAGGGCGCGCAGTACCCCGCGGTAGTTGTCTCGGGAAGTTGGACAACCGTGAAAGAACAAATGGCCGGTCGATATGCCGAAAAACTGGCAAAAAGCGGGCTGATCACGCTGGCATTCGATTTTAGGAATTTTGGCGAAAGCGAAGGAGAGCCGCGATTTTTTGAGAGTCCGCAACTAAAGAAGAAAGACATCAAGAATGCCGTAAGCTTTCTGGCGGGTTTGCCTGAAGTAGAAAGCGACAAGATTGGTGCTTTTGGAGTTTGCGCCGGCGCGATGTATACGCTAATGGCGGCGGCTGAAGACCCAAGGATCAAATCGGTCGTTACCGTGGCGTCATGGTTGCACGATGCCGAAGCCGTCAAGTTGTTCTATGGTGGAAGTGAAGGTGTTCGATCCAAGATAGAAGCGGCGAGAAGTGCAAAAAGCAGGTATGCCGAAACCGGGGAGGTTGCCTACATTCCAGCCATTTCAGAAACCGATTCGACAGCTGCGATGTACGGACCTTACGACTATTACCTGAACCCCGAACGCGGCGCCGTACCTCAATGGAGTGCCGATAAATTCGCCGTGGCCAGTTGGGAAGATTGGTTGACCGTTGATCCTATGCCCGCTGCAAAAAACCTGCACCAACCTGTGTTGATGGTTCACTCGGACGGAGCGGTGCTCCCCAACTACACCCGCAATTTCTACGAAGATATTGCTTCTGAAGACAAAAAACTACACTGGATGGACACCGACTTGGAATCTCCTTTCCATCAGTTTAGCTATTACGATCAAGAGGCCGAGGTGAGCGAATCTGCCAGACTGGCCGGCAACTGGTTCGTCCAAAAAATGCAATAAGGAAGCCATGGTGCGTTGGTGAGCCATTATACAGTGGGGACCCAATGGGGTTTTTCATGGGGATTTGTTGTTGAGGTAGCGATCGATGTAAAAAAGATTGCGGACCTCAGATTCTTTGGTTACTTTCATGATTCCAATCGTAAAATACGATACATAGCCATATGGAAGTTGACCTGGAATCTTTTGGAAATTTTTCTGATAAGGAAGTCGCTTTGCTGAAGAACGAGCTGGTGAATCGTACACTCGACAAGGGAGAATTTCTTCTGAAGGAAGGTGAAATCAACAGGGCGCTGGTCTTTGTGGTTAGAGGGAGTCTGTATCAGTTTGGTGTTTCTGCTGCAAACGAGCCGCAATATATCGATCTTTACACTTCCGGCGACTGGATGCTTAACCATCAGAGTTTTACGACACAGGAGCCCTCGGAATACGCGATCCAAGCATTTGAGAAAAGTGATATCTTGGAATTGACTGTAGAGGCGTTGCACAAGCTTATCGGAATATCACAGACGTTCTTCCAACTGGGAAAGATACTGGAGCGCGGCGCCTCCCGAATGCGGTTCTTCGACAAGAGCTACTCGCCCGATGAAAAATATCTATACCTCCTCAACCATCATCCATCCTATATTCGCACCTTCCCGCAAAAGATGATCGCCTCCTACTTAAAAATCACACCGGAGACCTTAAGTCGGGTGCGCAAACGATTGGCATGATTTCTTGATCCAGATCAAGCGATCGGTCGTTGGATTTTAACGAGTTTTACAGAAACCAAAACCCGTTAATTCATGAATCGTCACGCCTATAAGAGTACCGGCATCTCCTTGTTAACCGGAGCATTCCTCATTATTGTTACCATGGTGCTGCATCCCAGTGGAGGCAGTCTGGAACGCATCGTCGCCATTTCAAAGACCATCATGATCGCCCATGCATTGGCGATATTGAGTTTGCCTTTTTTGTTGTTTGGGTGCTACGGACTCACCAAAGTGCTCATGGATCGTTGGAAATTATCGATCCTGGCATTGATCACCACCTCATTCGCCTTGATCGCCGCCCTTTTCGCTGCCCTCTTCAATGGGTTGGTCCTCCCCTACTTTTTGAACCAATATGCCGATCAG
This sequence comes from Bacteroidota bacterium, assembly GCA_039028655.1. GTDB lineage: Bacteria > Bacteroidota > Bacteroidia > Flavobacteriales > Flavobacteriaceae > Aureisphaera. The sequence continues at coordinate 645 of JBCCHR010000270.1, read as the reverse complement.
TTGGAAGCCAAGGCTGACATACTTCGCCCCATAAGTAACTTTAGTTTTGCGATCAACGTGCCGTTGGACTATGTATTTATTGTGGGGATTTGTCTGGCCATCTTACTTTATTCCGTGCTCATTTTGATCGAGCGTAAGTTCCCGGCCTGGATCGGTTACCTGGGAGTTGTTTTGATCCTGCTCGCCATTGCAGGCGGAGTCACCGGATTTGTATTCACCAGCTTGCTGGGCTTTCGGATCTTTGTTTTCGGCATCGCCACCTGGATACTGGGAAGTGGTGTATACCTGTTCAGGCATCGCGAGTAACCGCAAGCTAAGGCGCAGTGGTTTCAGCAAAAAACACCTACAAAATCATTCCAATTTGGTTACCTTTAGTTAGGTAAAAGCATGGCTACCTGCCTGGATTGAAAATCTTTTTCTATGAAACAAAAAATACTGCTCCTACACGGTGCTTTGGGAAGTCGGAAACAATTTACGGCCCTTGCACAAGAATTAGAATCGACGTACGAAGTCCATACACTCAATTTTGAAGGACATGGAGGCAGTGTTTCTTCTTCGGAATTCTCTATGGCTGTTTTCTCTAAAAACGTGATCGACTACCTGGATGCTAAGAACATTCAGAGCGCTGCGGTGTTTGGCTACAGT
>JBCCHR010000269.1:0-4619 GCA_039028655.1 Bacteroidota bacterium | reverse complement strand
CGAACTGGGATCAAAGAAAGACGGATTCTCAAGGAACCTGGAAAAGGCACTTCCTATCTGGCCATTCAAGCAGCCAAAGATCTTTTAGCCAAAAGTAATACCGATCCTCGGGATATCGATATGGTCATTATGGCCACAGCGACCCCCGATATGCCGGTTGCGGTTACAGGCGTTTACGTTGCCACAGAGATTGGTGCTGTAAACGCTTTTTCGTATGATCTTATCGCAGCTTGCTCCAGCTTTTTGTTCGGAATGTCTACCGCTGCCAAATACATCGAATCCGGGCAGTACAAGAAAGTACTTTTGGTGGGTGCCGATAAAATGTCGTCGATCATCGATTACGAGGACCGAGCCACTTGCATCATCTTTGGAGATGGTGGAGGCGCAGTACTTTTCGAACCCAATACGGAAGGACTTGGAGTACAGGATGAGATCCTTCGCACCGATGGACAAGGAAGACCTCATCTGAGAATTGACGCCGGAGGCTCTATTTTACCTGCTTCCGCAGAAACCGTTGCCAATAAACAACACTACGTTTTCCAGGATGGGAAAACGGTTTTCAAATTTGCAGTTTCGAATATGGCCGATGTGAGCGAGCAGATTATGAAACGCAATGATCTTACCGGACAGGATGTAGACTGGCTGGTGCCGCACCAGGCCAATAAACGGATCATCGACGCGACATCCCGACGCATGCAACTTCCCGATGACAAAGTGATGATCAATATTCACAAGTACGGGAACACGACTTCGGCAACACTTCCCCTCTGCCTTCACGACTATGAAAAACAACTGAAAAAAGGGGATAATATCGTTTTCGCTGCCTTCGGCGGCGGGTTTACCTGGGGAGCACTTTATTTGAAGTGGGCCTACGATTCTAATTAAAAAAGACCAATCAACACAAGTATTATGGAAATAAAAGACATTCAAAACTTGATCAAGTTTGTGGCGAAATCCGGAGCCAGTGAGGTAAAACTGGAAATGGAGGATGTGAAGATCACCATTCGAACCGGAACCAACGAGAAATCGGAGACCACAGTGATCCAGCAGCTACCAGCGATGGCGCAGGCTCCTGCTCCTCAACCCGTAGTGGCCGCAGAGCCCGTGGAGGCCGCAACTCCACCACCGGCGGCTGAACCTGCCGATGATACATCGAAGTATGTTACGATCAAATCGCCAATCATTGGAACCTTCTATCGCAAACCGTCACCAGACAAGCCCGTGTTTGTTGAGGTGGGTGATTCGGTAAGTGCCGGCGATGTACTTTGTGTGATAGAGGCCATGAAGCTTTTTAATGAAATAGAGAGCGATGTGTCCGGAAAGATCGTGAAAGTACTCGTCGACGATTCTTCACCCGTCGAATTCGATCAACCACTATTCTTAGTAGATCCATCATAAGTATAAATCCTTCCCGGCGCAAGTTGGGAAAACCATCATAGCCTCGAGCTTATCGGATGGTTGATATTTCTGAAACATATGTTTAAAAAAATATTAATTGCCAATAGGGGAGAGATCGCGTTGCGCGTGATCAGAACCTGCAAAGAGATGGGAATTAAAACCGTGGCGGTGTACTCTACAGCCGATGAGGAGAGCCTTCACGTGCGTTTTGCGGACGAAGCCGTTTGTATTGGTCCGCCACCAAGTACTGAAAGCTACCTGAAGATCTCCAACATTATTGCCGCGGCAGAGATTACCAATGCGGACGCCATTCATCCCGGATATGGTTTCTTGTCTGAAAATGCCAAGTTTTCCAAGATCTGCGAAGAGCACAATATTAAATTCATTGGTGCGTCGGCCGACATGATCAATAAGATGGGGGACAAGGCCTCTGCAAAAGCAACTATGCTGGCAGCTGGTGTGCCCTGCGTCCCTGGAAGCCAGGGCGTGATTCCCGACTTCGAAACCTGTATAAAACTTGCAGAAGAAACCGGCTATCCGGTTATGTTGAAAGCCAGTGCCGGAGGTGGCGGGAAAGGAATGAGAGCTGTTTGGAAACCGGAAGGCCTGGAAGAGGCATGGAACTCGGCCAGAACCGAAAGTAAGGCCGCTTTTGGGAACGACGACATGTATATGGAAAAGCTTATCGAGGAACCGCGCCATATCGAAATTCAGGTGGTAGGAGACAGCAACGGAAGGGCCTGTCATTTGAGTGAACGTGATTGTTCGGTGCAGCGTAGACACCAGAAACTTACCGAAGAGACACCAAGTCCGTTTATGACCAAGAAGTTGCGTGACGAAATGGGTCAGGCTGCGATCAAAGCTGCCGAATATATCAAGTATGAAGGAGCCGGAACTGTCGAATTTTTGGTAGACAAGAACCGAAATTTCTACTTCATGGAAATGAATACCCGGATCCAGGTAGAACACCCCATTACCGAACAGGTAGTGGACCACGACCTTATTCGGGAACAGATCCTTGTAGCGGCAGGAGTACCTATCTCCGGCAAGAACTACTATCCATCACTCCATTCGATCGAGTGTCGGATCAACGCAGAGGATCCCTACAATAACTTCCGGCCTTCTCCGGGAAGGATCACCACGCTGCATGCACCTGGCGGACACGGAGTGCGATTAGACACCCACGTATACGCGGGATATGTGATTCCTCCCAACTACGATTCGATGATCGCAAAATTGATCGTTACTGCGCAAACGCGTGAGGAGGCGATCAATAAGATGAAGCGAGCTCTCGACGAGTTCGTGATCGAAGGGATCAAGACCACCATTCCTTTCCATCGCCAGCTAATGGAAGATCCGGCCTACGTGAAAGGCCAGTATACCACGGCATTCATGGACGACTGGGAAATGAAAGAACCTGTGGACGAGGAGTAGTCGCTCACTACCAGCCGTCTTAGTTAACAAGAATCCAATAGCACTGCGGTGGCTATTGGATTTTTTTATGGTATCTTCGGAAGTAATTGCGCATGTCCGCTTAGCTTATTCAGCAATGAAAACCTTTTACTATGTCATAGCCTTCATGGCTACTTTTCTCATCGCCGTTGTGTTGCTGAAGCTATTTGGAATCTACTTCTCACTCTCCATACCGGTGATCTTGTTGCTGTTTATTGTCCTAACCCGTAAAACTTCAAAGCGCTTATGAATCTATCCTTTTGGGAGCGTACGACCTGGTTATCCAACATCGACTTTGCGATCGTTGGCAGCGGGATCGTTGGTTTGAGTTGTGCTTTGGAATTACGAGAGCGTTACCCGAAAGGCAAGATCGTTGTACTTGAGAAAGGGATCCTGCCCAATGGAGCCAGTACTAAGAATGCCGGCTTCGCATGCTTTGGAAGTGTGTCGGAGATTTTGGACGATCTCCGGACGCATTCAGAAGAAGAAGTGGTTGCTCTTATCGAACAACGCTGGGAAGGACTTTCCAACTTGCGCAAACTACTGGGAGACGAGTCGATCGATCTGCAGACCCATGGCGGCTACGAATTATTTACCACCACCGATCCCGATTTGTACGAGACGTGCCTGTCTAAAGTAGACTACATCAATTCTTTGGTAAAAGACTCGTTTTCAGGCGAAAATGACGTCTTTTTGATCAAAAATGATGCATTTTCGTTCGAAAACGTCGAAAAAAAGGTCATTTTTAACCAATTAGAGGCGCAGTTGCATACCGGCAAAATGATGGAAGCGTTTCTTCGAAAATGTGCGAAAAAGGGCATAATTATTCTAAATTCTGTTCAATTATCGTCATTTTCGACTCAAAATGGGCAAGTTTTGCTCCATTTTAATGATTCCGAAGAAATACGTTGCCATCAACTTATTATTGCCACCAATGGTTTTGCCAAAGAACTATTGGACCTGGACGTTCAACCCGCCAGGGCACAGGTACTCATTACCCAACCCATTCCAAATCTGCATATCAAAGGGACCTTTCATTTGGACAAGGGCTATTATTATTTCAGAAACATTGAAAACAGAATCCTGTTGGGAGGCGGTCGAAATCTCGACTTCGAGGGTGAGCAAACCAGTGAGCCCGGACTCACTGATTTGATTCAGAATCGATTGGAGACGCTCTTACGCACAACAATTTTACCCAATACAGCGTTTGAAATAGACACCCGTTGGAGTGGGATCATGGGAGTGGGTTCCCAGAAGAAACCTATCGTTAAAGAGCTTATGCCCAATGTCATTTGTGGCGTGCGGATGGGCGGAATGGGAGTCGCTATTGGAAGCTCCATTGGGAAGCAACTTGCTGAAATGGTATAGTGAGCAGAGACGCTATACAACGATACTTCTCAGGAAGTAGCGTTATTGAATTTAGAAATGGGTAAACGACTAGCCAAATTTATCTTTAGATTCCTTGTTGGCTTTGTGGTGGTTAGCGTGCTATGGGTGTTACTCTACAAGTACGTACCGGTCCCCTATACGGGATTGATGGCCATCCGAGGGGCAGAGGGCGCTCCTAATTATGAGCGGAAGCACCAATGGGTAGACTTCGAGCATATTTCCGAAGAAATAAAACTCGCCATTATTTGTGCCGAAGATCAACAATTCATGACCCATAACGGATTCGATTATGAGGCCATTGAAAAGGCCTATGAGCAGAATAAAGCAGGCAAACGCATTCGAGGGGGCAGTACCATTTCACAACAAACCGCCAAGAACGT
>JBCCHR010000268.1:0-4625 GCA_039028655.1 Bacteroidota bacterium | reverse complement strand
CGGTTAATAAATTGTTAATACAAAATAACGACTCCGTTACGAGCATCTCTAAAGAAACTTTAGTTTTGAATGAGATGGAATCCAGATTATTGCGTCATCCTATGGTGCGAGATGCGCAAGTATTTGTAACGGTTGATGGGACTTTGGGGGCACGAATCGAACAGCGCAATCCGCTCGCACGAGTAGCTGGTTCTCCCGATTATTATGTGGATGAAGACGGAAAAAAGATGCCTTTGTCTACCGTGTATGCTGCCAGAGTACCCCTGATCACCGGATCGTCTGACAATAATTTTACTGAGCTCACACCGTTGTTAATTAAACTACGCGATGACGATTATATGAGTCGGAGTGTGGTGGGAATTCACAGGAACAGGGACGGTACGGTGGAGATGCGAATTAGGAAGCAGGACTTCAAGGTATTCTTCGGAACACTGGAGGATATGGACATGAAGTTTCAGAATTACAAGGCATTCTGCAAGAAGGCAAGAATAGATGGGAAATTAGCCTCTTACAAAAGGGTCAACTTACAATTTGGAAACCAGGTAGTAGCTACAAAAAAATAGGTCATGGAAAACAGCAACATTGCCGTTGGGCTAGACATTGGAACCACGAAGATCGTGGCGATGATCGGTCGTAAGAACGAATACGGCAAGTTAGAAATATTGGGTATTGGTAAATCCAAGAGTCTAGGGGTACATCGGGGTGTGGTGAATAATATTACGCAAACCATTCAGTCTATTCAACAGGCGATTCAGGATGCCGAGACCAGTTCGGGTGTGAAGATCGAGGATGTAGTGGTAGGCATTGCAGGACAGCATATTCGAAGTCTTCAGCACAGTGATTATATCACCAGGAGCGATAGCGAAGTGGTGATCGATGAGGACGATATTGACCGTCTCTGCAACCAGGTGCATAAGTTGGTGATGCTTCCGGGTGAAGAGATTATCCATGTATTGCCACAGGATTTCAAAGTGGATGGGCAAGCCGAAGTGAAGGAGCCTATTGGGATGTACGGCGGCAGATTGGAGGCCAATTTCCATGTAGTAGTTGGGCAGGTATCGTCTATTCGCAACATTGGGCGCTGTGTGAAAAGCGCAGGTATCCAGTTGTCTGGCATTACATTGGAGCCTCTGGCCTCGGCCAATGCGGTTTTGAGTCAGGAAGAGAAGGAAGCCGGTGTTGCCCTTATCGACATAGGGGGTGGAACCACCGACCTGGCCATTTTCAAAGACGGTATTATCAGGCACACGGCTGTGATCCCTTTTGGAGGCAACGTTATTACCGAAGACATCAAAGAAGGATGCTCCATCATCGAGAAGCAGGCCGAGTTGCTGAAGATCAAATTTGGATCGGCATGGCCAGGAGAAAATAAGGAAACTGAGATTGTTTCTATTCCCGGATTGAGAGGTCGCGAACCCAAAGAGATCACACTCAAGAACCTATCGAAGATCATTCATGCCAGAGTGGTAGAGATCATCGAGCAGGTGTATCTGGAGATCAAGAACTATGGTCATGAAGAGCAAAAGAAAAAATTGATCGCCGGTATCGTACTTACCGGTGGTGGGTCGCAGCTAAGGCATTTAAAGCAATTGGTGGAGTACATTACGGGTATGGATACCCGGGTAGGGTACCCCAATGAGCACTTGGCCGGCGATAGCGACAGCGACACCACCAGTCCCATGTACGCTACTGCGGTAGGTCTGGTGATGAATAGCTTGGAAAGCAAGGAGCGAAGTCTGCATCTCAAAAAATCGATCGATGCCAAGGCCGATACCGAAGAACAGGAAGAAAGCATGGAAGTGGAAGAGCAATCCGAAGCCATGAGTGATACACCCAAGGAGAGAAAACGATTTTTTGATAAGTGGGCAGAGAAGTTCAAGGAGTTTCTCGACAATGCCGAATAACAGATACATATAAACAACGATCAACCCGAAAGGGGAATAACATACAACCTCACAAAATACAACCATATGAGCAGTCATACAGAATTTGATAATATTGCCTTCGACCTGCCAAAGAACCAGTCCAACGTCATTAAGGTGATCGGCGTTGGGGGCGGTGGAAGCAATGCGATCAATCACATGTTTAGTCAGGGGATCAAAGGAGTCGACTTCGTGATCTGCAACACCGACGCCCAGGCCCTTGAGAACAGTCCGGTCCCAAACAAGATTCAACTAGGAGTCTCACTTACGGAGGGATTGGGAGCAGGAGCCAACCCGGTCATTGGAGAGCAAGCGGCCGTGGAGAGCATGGAGGAGATCAAAAACATGTTGGCCACCAATACCAAGATGGTATTTATTACGGCCGGAATGGGTGGTGGAACCGGAACTGGAGCGGCTCCCATCATCGCGCGCATGGCTCGTGAGTTGGATGTGCTTACCGTAGGTATCGTGACGATTCCGTTTCAATTCGAAGGAAAGATCCGAAACGATCAGGCGCAGATCGGGGTAGAGAAATTGCGTTCTAACTGCGATTCGTTGATCGTGATCAATAACAATAAGCTACGTGAGGTATATGGTAATCTTGGGTTTAAGGCAGGGTTTTCCAAAGCCGATGAAGTACTCGCCACTGCAGCTCGTGGAATTGCCGAAGTAATTACCCATCACTACACACAAAACATTGACTTGCGGGATGCCAAGACCGTACTCGCCAATAGTGGCACGGCCATCATGGGAAGCGCTAACGCGACAGGGGCCAACAGGGCACAGGAGGCCATCGGAAAGGCGTTGGATTCGCCCCTGCTTAATGACAATAAGATCAAAGGTGCCAAGAACGTATTGTTGCTCATCGTATCCGGTACCGAAGAGATCACCATCGACGAGATCGGTGAGATCAGTGACCATATTCAAACTGAGGCCGGTCACAGCGCCAATATCATTATGGGAGTTGGAGAGGATGAAGGATTGGAGGGTGCCATCGCCATCACGGTGATCGCCACCGGTTTCAATGCGGAGCAACAAAACGAAATTGTGAATCTGGGCGACAAGCGAATCATCCATACCCTGGAAGACGAACAACGCTCGGAGATCGATCTGAGCTCGGGACCCATTGTGAAGGAAGTTCCGGTGGAGGCCAAGGTGGAGGAGCCGGTGATTCGTCATACGCTTTTTGAGGAAGACGAGATACCCGTGAACGAGCCCATCGTTCCGGTGCAGAATTCTGCTGCACCGGTGGTAGTCGAAAAGACGCTGGTGAAAGAAGAAGTAGTTGCCGAAGAGGTGACAATCGAAACGACAACCCCGGAAGTCGTACAGCAGGAGGAATTGCCGTTTGAAGGATATGTGGCGACCTCCGAAGTGATCAAAAATATCGAAGTTGTGGATTCCACCCTGATCGATATTCATTATTTGGCCGAATTCGAACAGATCGATATCAACGAGATCGACGTCAATAATTTTGTGATCGTCGAGCCCGAAGTAGAACCACAAACCGAAGGCTTTACGGAGGTGAATACCTCGAAAGAGGAAGCCGATGAGATCGAGGAACAGATGCTTATGTTTGATCTTCCGGTGAATACCTCGGGCGATATAGCCGAGAGTACTTCCGAAGAAATTAAAGAAGAACCGGTACAGGAGCCGGTAGTTAAAAATATTAAAGACATTGAGGTAAACGATGCGATCGAGATCATCCCCGTTACGGAAGTCACCGAGGCGGGTGTGAAACGATATAGCCTGGACGATTACCAGGAAATGGAGGATACCTTGGTGAATGCCAAGCCGGAAAAGGAAGTGGAAGTGGCCGATGAAGAGATCGTGTTTGAGACCAAAACCATCGACGCTCCAGAGACAGATACCGACGAGAACGAACCGGCCGACCCTTTGAATACGCCTATTTCCAAGCTTTTAAAGGATCGCACCGAGGAACGAAAGAAGAAAATGAAGGACTTTAATTATAAGTTCAGAAACAGTGCGTCCAAGATCGACGATATCGAAAAACAGCCGGCCTATAAGCGAATGGGCATCGAACTGGATGAAACGGATTCGAGCGATACGCAAATCTCACGCACGTCTGTAATTTCGGATGCCGTCGAGATTGAGTTGCGCTCCAACATCTCTTTTCTGCATGACTATGTAGACTAGGTTGCGGTAAGTGGGATAACGATTATACCCGTTACTTTATGTACAAACCTCCTGGGTGAGAACGGCCCGGGGGGTTTTTTCTTCATTGACCGTAGCCTTGGCGAAGGTGAATTATTCTGAATTTTTTGATTTCAGCTCCGGCGTTACTCGTGATCCCTGTAGCCGAATTCATGAACCAACAACCACTACCTACTTCGTGCTTCAATCTTCGCGTTGTATATTGGGGATTACTCGCGGTGCTCGTGATCCCTATGGCGCTCGCTTTTGCAAATAAGAAACTACTCAGCTACAGAGATAATAATTGTTTTCGATTCACTTTGACGGTGAAGCAATCTTAAAAGAAGACGGAGCTCTCTTTGTATCACTTTCTAAAATTATAGAGCCAAAAAATAACTGCCACAGGAAATGTTAAATAGGCGGTTGCTGTAATCCAAACAGCAATTGAAAACAGGCTATATTTTCTACTGGCTACTAAAGAGATGGACTGTATTTGATTGGCTAAATCTTTATCTAATTCCGAGAAGTTGTCAATACGACCTTTTTTTG
>JBCCHR010000267.1:0-4630 GCA_039028655.1 Bacteroidota bacterium | reverse complement strand
TTACGAAATAAAAAATCTAATAAATAAAGAAATTGGAAGTGGCTACCTATGATAACAATTCGTTAATCATTGAGCTTGAGCACTGCCATAAATGCCTCCTGTGGAATCTCTACATTACCCACCTGGCGCATACGCTTCTTCCCTTTTTTCTGCTTTTCCAATAACTTTCGCTTTCTGGAAATATCACCTCCATAACACTTGGCTGTTACGTCTTTTCGCAACGCTTTTACCGTTTCTCTTGCGATGATCTTGGCACCGATGGCCGCCTGAATAGGAATGTCGAATTGTTGTCGCGGAATGAGCTGCCGAAGTTTTTCGCACATCTTTTTCCCTATGTCATACGCATTGTCTTTATGAAGCAGGGCCGATAAGGCATCGACCACGTTGCCGTTGAGCAGGACATCTACCTTTACCAAATGCGAATCCTTCATTCCAATAGGCGTGTAATCAAAGGAAGCATATCCCTTTGACACTGTTTTCAACCTGTCGTAGAAATCGAATACGATCTCGGCCAACGGCATGTCGAAGGAAAGCTCGACACGTTCCGGGGTGAGGTAAGTTTGGTTTTTGATCTGCCCTCTTTTTTCAATACACAATGACATCACCGGTCCAACAAAATCGGCCTTCGTAATGATGGTCGCTTTGATATACGGTTCTTCCATTCGATTCAATTTGGAAGGATCGGGTAAGTCGCTCGGGTTGTTAACCAGGATCACTTCATCGGGTGCGGAGTTGCTGAAGGCGTGATAGGAAACGTTGGGCACTGTAGTGATAACCGTCATATCGAACTCCCGTTCCAATCGCTCCTGAATGATCTCCAAATGCAGCATCCCAAGGAACCCACATCGAAATCCGAAACCAAGTGCGGCACTGCTTTCAGGCTGGAAAACCAGAGAGGCATCATTGAGTCGAAGTTTTTCCATGGAAGCACGCAATTCTTCATAGTCCTCGGTATCTACCGGGTAAATGCCCGCAAATACCATGGGTTTAACATCTTCAAACCCCTCGATCATATTGGTCGTGGGTGTTTTTGCATCGGTAATGGTGTCGCCCACTTTCACTTCCTTCGCCTCTTTGATACCGGTAATGAGATAACCCACGTCGCCTGTTTGGATCACGGGCTTTGGAGTTTGCTTAAGGTGAAGTGTCCCCACTTCATCCGCATAATAACTCTTGCCGGTAGACATGAATTTGATATGTTGGCCTTTTCGGATCTCCCCGTTCAACACCCGAAAATACGTTTCAACTCCACGAAACGGGTTGTACACTGAATCGAATATCAGCGCTTGCAGGGGTTCGTTCAAATTGCCCTCGGGAGCAGGGATACGTTCAATGATCGCTTCCAGAATGTTTTCGATACCGATACCGGTCTTCGCACTGGCTGGAATTACCTCTTCGGCATCACAGCCGAGAAGGTCCACGATGTCGTCGGTTACTTCTTCAGGATTGGCCGAAGGCAGGTCTACCTTATTGAGCACCGGAATGATCTCCAGATCGTTTTCCAGGGCCAGATAAAGATTGGAAATGGTTTGGGCCTGGATGCTCTGTGCTGCATCGACCACCAAAAGGGCTCCTTCGCAGGCTGCGATCGACCGAGACACCTCATAAGAAAAATCAACATGGCCCGGCGTGTCGATCAGGTTGAGGATGTACTCCTCACCCTGGTAAGTGTAGTTCATCTGGATGGCGTGGCTTTTAATGGTAATGCCACGTTCCCGCTCCAGATCCATATCGTCCAAAAGTTGCGCTTGTTCCTCCCGTTCCGTCACTGCCCCGGTAAAACTGAGTAGCCGATCGGCCAAGGTACTTTTGCCGTGATCGATGTGAGCAATGATGCAAAAATTGCGAATATTCTTCATAGTTTTTTTACCCTCCTGCGTCAGGCGCAATTAGGCTGCAAATATAGCCTAAAAATAGAGTTTGCGCACAATCTCCGGAGATTGATTAATTTTACACCCTATATGGCAAAGATCGGAGACATAGATGTTGGGGAATTCCCATTATTGCTCGCCCCTATGGAGGATGTGAGCGACCCGCCATTTCGCGCCCTTTGCAAAGAGCAAGGTGCCGATGTGGTTTATACCGAATTTATTTCTTCGGAAGGGCTCATACGCGATGCCGCCAAGAGCGTCATGAAGCTCGATATTTACGAAAAAGAACGTCCCGTGGGCATTCAGATATTTGGGGCGGTACTCGACTCCATGCTGCGAAGTGTCGAGATCGTTGAAGCCAGTGGCCCCGATATTATTGACATCAATTTCGGGTGTCCGGTGAAAAAAGTGGTGAGCAAAGGAGCCGGAGCCGGAATTTTGAAGGACATCGACCTCATGGTATCACTTACCAAGGCCATGGTCGAGCATACCAAATTACCGGTCACAGTGAAAACCCGTCTTGGCTGGGATCACGATTCGATCAAGATCGTTGAAGTGGCCGAACGCTTACAGGACGTGGGTTGTAAAGCCATTTCCATCCATGGCCGCACGCGTGCGCAGATGTACAAAGGAGATGCCAATTGGGTCCCGATCGCCGAGGTGAAGAACAACCCCAGGATGCACATCCCTGTGTTTGGGAACGGCGATGTGAACAGCCCGGAAAGAGCCGTGGAAATGAGGGATAAGTACGGTTTGGACGGCGCGATGATTGGAAGAGCAAGCATCGGCTACCCGTGGTTCTTTAAAGAAGTAAAACATTATTTCGAAACCGGTACGCATTGTGCCCCTCCCACGATGTCCGAACGTGTGGAGGCTGCCAGACGCCATTTGCAAATGTCGATCGATTGGAAGGGAGAGAAACTGGGTGTGCTCGAGACCAGGCGCCATTACACCAATTATTTTAAAGGAATCCCCAATTTCAAGCAGTACCGTTTAAAAATGGTAACCAGTGACGATTCAGCCGACGTGTTCGCGGCCTTCGATGAAGTACTCGAAAAGTTTGGCGATTTCCAGTTTGTCTAGCTTAGCAGCTTTTCAGTGACCCGCAAGGAGGCCATCTTCGAGGCCACCCACCCCAAACCACAGATCGTGACAAACACGATAACCAGATTGAGAATCTTGTACTGCATGGGATAGGGCAAGGTAGGCGTGATGGGCACAAACCCGTATTCTATTTGCAGCAACACTATGACTGTACCCAGGAGCAGCCCGATGGAAACGCCAATGAACGTCATAAGCATTCCATTGTAGAAGAAGATCTTTCTTATTTCGGTCACTGGTAGGCCCATAAAGAAAAGGGTTCGGATGTTGCCTCGCTTTTCAAGGATCACCATAATGATGGTTCCGGCCAAGTTAAAAATGGCGATGGCGGCGATCAGGCTTACAAACAAGTAGGTGAACAGGTTTTCTGAATTGAGCATTTTGTACAAGGCATCATTTTGCTGAATCCTATTTTTAATGAGGACCTCCTGCGAGCGTACTTCATCAGTACCTGCAAAAATCGAATTGATGCTGGCAATCACGACTTCTTCCGAAGCGCCCGGCTGTAACTTCATTTCCAGCGACGACACCTTGTTGGCCTCCAAACCCAACAGGTCTCTGGCGAAGCCCACTTCAGCAAAAACATACTTATCATTTAATTCTTCGTTGATCTCATACACTCCGGAAGCCACTACCTTTCTCTTGGTAAAAACCGAAGAGGGGTCCAGCATATTAATTTGCCCTGTTCCCGGTTTGGGAACATAAATTTCCAGCAGGTTCCCATAATCTCTTGGCGGAAGGGACAGTTTGTTTGAAATACCAAATCCAGTGACCACCTCATCCATATTTGGGGCCATCCATTCTCCAGTGAACAGGAGGCTATCGACCGGAGTGATCTTGGCGTAATTGGCGTCTACACCTTTAATATAGGCGATCTTATTTTTTCCGTTATACTGAAGAAATACGCGTTCTTCGACGATCTGAGCGTACCCGGCCAGTCCCTCGATCGCACTTAATTGTTTGAATTGTTCGGGAGAGACGGAAAGGGTCTTACCCTGGGCGGGTTTTACCTGTAGGTCGCTGTCGAAGACGTTGGTAAATTGAAGGGCGAAGTCCTTGAGCCCAGCAAAGCCAGAAAGCACGATAAAAAGTGCCATAGAACCAATGATGACAGCCACCACGGCAATTCGGGAGATGATATTCACAGCATTTCTACTGCTTTTGGAGAATAAATACCGCCTGGCGATGTACAAGGAGGGGCCCAAACCTTAGCGCTTTTTTCGTTTGGCCAATAAACTTGGATCTTTAAGTGGGTCGTTTTCACCTTTCACAGCGCGTTCGATGCCGTCGATATATTCTAAGGAATCGTCATTGTAGAAGTGCAGTTCGGGCATCTTGCGAAGTTGATCTTTGGTTAGCAGCGCGATCTGATGTTTGATATGTGGCTTGATAGCATTGAGTTCCTGCACCAGTCCTTCTGCTTTTTCTGAAGGAAATATGCTTACATAGGCCTTGGCTTGCGAGAGGTCCACTGTAACCGATACCTTGGACACCGATATGATGATACCGGATTGCCCCACCTCCTTCAATTTATTCTGAAGGATGGAAGCGAGGTCTTTTTGAAGGACTCCGGCGATCTTCTTTTGTCTGTTGCTTTCGGACATACTGCAAAAATACTACAATTAATACTATTCTGGGGAACGCCGAAGGAAACGATT
>JBCCHR010000266.1:0-4631 GCA_039028655.1 Bacteroidota bacterium | reverse complement strand
TCGAAGCTGTCTACCACGAAACAATCGGGATTGGCCACGCGTACCCAAATGGTTTGTGGGTTGCTGGTGTTTTCATAGCTCTCGGGATCGGCAATAGGATTGTCACCAGAATTGGCATCTGCTTCGCTAAGGTGGAAGGTGATGGTGTTTTCGGGGTCGATCTGTCCGGTAGCTTCGGTAAGGTCGAAGAGTTCGAGTCCTACTACATCGCACAATTCCAGATCGACAAGCCCCACGATCTCCGGAAAGACGGCGAGGTGAAAATCGACGGTGTCTTCGTTATTATCCTCATTGGTTTCGTTCACCATCATATTGTCATCCACAAAGGCCCGGAGGACAAAATCTGCCGGAATGTCTTCAGGAATGGTGAGCGCGATCGTACCGCTTTCCGAGCCTCCAATGGGCAAGGCATTTTGGGTAAAGGCGGTATCCATAAGAATGTTCTGAGCGTAGAATCCAACGCGGGTTCCGGCCGGTAATTCGGCGGTGCTGTTCACATTAAATACGGTATAGTCGAGGGCCGTAATCTCGCGATCGCCACAATCGGTCGCTCCGGTGATCAGGTCGATCTCCACGGTGGCGTCGGGCAATTCGGTATTGAGGACAGTGATCACATTATTAATGATCACCAGGTCCTGGCTGGAAGTGATGCGCACCAGTGCACTTTCGTCTCCCGGCATGATATTGTTCTCGATATCGTAGAAATCGATATCCATATTGAAGAAGTCGGAATTGTTGGTAAAGCTGTTCGTGCCGTTAAATTGGTTGTCGGCCGGATTCAGCGCATTGCTCAAAACGTTTCCATTGATCTGTAATGTTTCGTTATTGGCGATGTTCAGATCTCCTTCCCAGGCCAGAAAACCCAGCTTGGCACCCACATTGTCCAAAACGTTCAGGTTGTTCAATTCGATATCCAGCTGCGGATTTGCTCCGGAAACCGATTCGAAGCCGTCAAAAACATTCACCTGGTTAAGGGGTAGTGATAAGTCTTCATACACCACGGTCACTCCCCATCCGCCGAAATTGGTTGCGTTTCCGCCGTTGATCTGGCAATAGGTTTGTATGGCGTCGAACAGATCGAGATCACTCAGAAGGTAAGTGCCATTTCCATTGGCTTCCACAATAGTGGTCACGTCGGCGAACGCCCCAAAATAGACGTTATCGGTGTTTGGAAGGGTGTAGGAGAATGTTCGGGTGGCTGTTACCGGAACTCCTGCGAACGTGACATCAAAATCTCCTTCACCGGAACCAGCCCAATAGAGATAGGCCGCGAGGAGGGTTTGATCGGTATCCAGGCTAAAATCGGCACTTGCTTCCGTTAGGATATCACAAGAGGTACCTCCACCATTTTCCTGTATGTTGAGTGTGTTTCCGAAGGCGAGGTAATCATAACGACCATTGAATTGCTGGAACAGTTCTATTTCCTGAGCAAGTAGAAATCCGGGCAGCAATAGCAGCAAACCCAGTAGTTGGCGTGTTAGTGAAGTCATAGCAATGGATTGATAGCTAAATATACGAATATTTAGTTCACAGAAAGGGTGCTCACCTTACGCGATCCATCGAAATTCATAAAAGACGCCCACAAGTTTTGGCGAAGTTACAGGTCTCTTCTTTTTAGGATGGCGTACGACCAGTAAATGAACAACACAGTCCAGCCAATGCAAATGAGTACCGAGGTCCATGGTACGTCGTAACTGGTGTCGAACGACTCGCCCAGCTGATTGGCAGCCGATTGTACGGCCCCAAATCGCGTGATGGGTTCCTCGATCAGGTCGGACATAGCATTCAGCGGTAAGAAGTTATACACCGTTTCGAAGAGGTTCACGTCGGTCTTCACTTTGATATACTGAAACAGGATGGCTATCAGCCCTTCGATCACCTGCCAGAGCCCTAGAAATCCGAGGGCAAATGCCGAACGCTTCACCCAAAAGGCAAGGAACATACAAAAGCAGAAAAAGCAGATCAGTTTCAAGAAATAGGCAAAAATGTGCTGCATATCGCTAAAGATGATCCCGATCTCGTTGTAGTCGGAGAAGATCAATCCCAGTATCAGGGAAACGATGAACAGGAATACCGTGGATACCAGGGAGAAAAGGATCACGGTGAGTACCTTAGAGGATATGAATTCCTTCTTACTCAAACCGTCGATCAGGTTTTGTTTCAGGGTGCGATAACTATATTCGTTGGCTACGATCGATACGATCACTACCGCGAGGAAGAGCTTTAACCAGGCGGCTACCCAGGCGTTGAAATGCCAAATGAAAGGGAAATTGAAGATTCCCTGATCGGCTGCACGGAATTTCACACCACCAAAATTGAATTCAATAGAAACAATAAAGGCGATAAAGCAAATAAGTGCGAAATACACGATGGAGATCACCTTCGCACTCTTATTATAACGTAGTTTGTGGAGTTCTATATTGAGTAGTCGTAGCATGGCGGTTAGTTGTTTTGAGTGATTTCGAGGAATTGTTCTTCCAGGCTTTCTTTTCGCTTTTCAAGTTTGGAAAGAGAAATTCCCTTTTCGAAAAGCGCTCGATTTACTGCGGAAGCATCCATCGGATTCTTGAGATAAGCGATGAGCGATTCTCCTTCTTCCTTGATCTCGCCAAAGGCGTTCATCTCATTCAAAGCTGCTCTCAATCGCTCCTTGTCATCGCTCTCCATGATAATAAATCCGTGGCTGGCGTTCATTCCATCCACACTACCGGAGTACAAACTCACACCCTTGCGTAAGATCACTACATGAGTACACACCTTTTCTACTTCGTCCAAAAGGTGTGAGGCCAAAAGGATAGTGGTACCACTCTTTGCAATCTTCTTAATGATCACTCTTATCTGGTGAATCCCCTGCGGATCCAAGCCGTTGGTAGGCTCATCCAGGATCAATATTTCGGGGTCGTTCATTAATGCTGAAGCAATAGCTAATCGCTGTTTCATCCCTAATGAAAAGGTGCTGAATTTACTATCGGCACGTTCCAGCAAGCCCACCAGTTCCAGCTTTTCATGGATCTTATCACTACTCACACCCTTGATCCTGCAAACGAGGTTCAGGTTTTGAACCGCCGTCATATAAGGATAAAAATTAGGTCGTTCGATGATGGCGCCCACCTTTTTCAAGGCTTCATGGGTCGATTCACTTCCGTCGAACCATTTGTAATCGCCCGAGGTTTTATTCACCACGTTGAGCACCACGCCCAGGGTGGTAGACTTACCACTGCCGTTGGGCCCTAAGATGCCATAAACATTACCTTTTTCGATGGTGAAGGAGAGGTTCTTTACCGCTGTGATAGGGCCAAACCTCTTGGTTAGATTGTTGATCGTGAGTATGGATTCCACAAGTAGAATTTTGCTGATTAGATAGTAATACGACGAACGCTGCCAAAAATTGTTACACGGCAGGGCGATTATTCAAAATTCAAGGCTCAATGTGCAATGGTCAATGTTCAATTTTCAAGTGCTCTTCGTCTATGAACAATGAACCATCAGCCATCAACTCATAACCACTAACTCTTCTGTTCCTTATTGAAATACACCAGGTAGTAATACATTTGCTTTTCCTCGTCCCAACCTTTCTCCACAAACTTGTCGGCACTCTCCGGATTGATAAAATCCAGTTTGATCTGTATGTTGGTATCCAGGTCGATCACGTTGCGTATTTTCTTTCGAGCTGCCGTTACGGCCGTGTTGGCAATAGGGAAGGAGGTAAGATCCTCGATCTTGTACTTTGGCGCTTGTTCTACTTTGTAATTCCTGAATTCGGGCAGTAATTCCGGATTTTCAATCACGTCGTTCATAAAGGCCGTCTCCTCGAAAAGGTCGTTCTTGGCAAAATGGTTCACCGCCCGGTTCATGAACATGACCTCTTCTTTCTTATCTTCCGCAGGCAACACTACATCCTTGGCGAAGTTCTGGCAAAACTTCAGATATTTCTTGGTGTAGAAATTCTCATCGGCCGAGTCGTCTACGCCTAAAAAGCTTTCCAACCAATAGCGTGCGTCGTAGCGATTGCTGTCCACCGAAAGGATCTTGTAGCCCTCTTCCTTGTTGGTATTGAAAATAAGTGCGCCCTTATCCAATTTGTTAAGGTTTACCCCTTGTTGCAACAATGCATCGAGTTGGTGCTCTCCTTCGGAAAACTGCAGAAAATCTTGTTTTAACTCCGATTTAAAAATGCCAATACCATCCACTTTTTCATTGTCGATCTGTAGGTTTTCCAAATAGGCAATATAGACTTCACCTCCTTTGATATGTGGGTGTACCGACTGGTCGAAGAGGTAGCGCGTGATCCTCTGGCTCACCTCATGGATCGCACCCGGATGCTCAAAGGCTTCGGTAACCAATTTAAACAGCTCATGAAATTCCAGATCGGTATCATGAACAAACTGTAAATAGTTCTCCTCTTTGTCCCGAAACGGTTTCAGAAAAAATTCTTTCAACAATGGAGTGATCTCATCGTCCATTTCGAAGGTGCCCTGCGACAGGAACAAGCCTTCGTTTCTACTCTTGTTCCCAACACGGTGAATGGATAACGATTGGATCTGGGCACTGTAAAGGTTGATCATAGGAGGTAGTTATGGTATTTAATTGTCTTATTTTAACTTGACTATTGACTATTGACTATTGACTAT